>JAGHVI010000038.1 GCA_018064385.1 Candidatus Minthenecus merdequi | reverse complement strand
TGTAGTCGCTTTTCAGCATTTTGAGATAGCGCTCTACGGATTTGACTGGCAGATGTGTACCTCCTGCTATCATCTGTGTGCGTGAGTATGGATGACTTTTGATATAGTTGAGTATAAGGATGAGTTTGTGTTTTATTCCCTCATTTATTCCCTCATTTATTCCCTCAAATAATTCCTCGCGTGATTCCTCGTTCTGCTTTTGAAGGTTTTCTTCGAGAGGAATGATGATGCGATACACATCCTGCTCTTCAATCACGGGTTCTTTACCGTTAGAGAAGAAGGGAGTGTACTTGAACATCTTCTTGGTTCCACTTCCCAATTCTTCGACAATACCCATCTGTGAGAAGACATTGGCTATGGTTGGATTCTTGCGGTGAGGTTTGAGGGTCTGCAAGTCTATACGTCCATAAACGTATGGTACGTTCCAATTTTCAGTCTCAATCCTGTCGGCCCAGATGGTCAAAGAGGTGGGATATGCACTTGAATACTCTCTATGGATAAGCATATTTAGACATACCTCTCGCATTATCTTATCTCTCAACGAGAATCTTTGCATTCCCTCTATATATGGTTTCTCTGGCAAGTGCTTCTGGATGAATGCCATCATCTGACGGTATGCGATCATAAGGTTCTCCTTAATCTGCACGCGATCGTCATAAAGTTCAGTATTCTGCACACGACACAAGATATCAATGCTATATTGTGGCAAGACACTGGCAATTGTGTTTCTTTTGCCGAAAAGGAGGATGGCAGCTAATGTTATGCCTTCCTTTCCCGTCTCGGGATCGACCATTACCATCTGCCCAGAACGCAGCATAGCTTCATTGTCAATCTTCAGCCACTCGTGATCGGGGTTGTCTGATTTAATCATGAGTCGCATGTATTCCATCGCTTCCTCATCAAGGTCTTTGACTCCAAACACAGGATAAACTCGATCTTCGGTTTTGAGTTTGCTTTTGCGGATGAAAAGGCTGGCTATTTGTTCTGTGCTGCGAAGTATGAAGTCACCATCTCGATTGCGGTCGTAGTATTCGCCCTTGTATGTATGCGCCTGAGTGCTCTCAGGTACATAGCAATGAATAAGGTTCAACCCATCCACTTTTAGAGGTTTGAAATCGAGATAATATGTTGGTTTAAACAACTGCGAGTTATTCATATCCTTAACAAGGGTGTCAAGCTGCTCCTGCAAGCTCTCGTCACTCACGCCAATAACTTTTCCGTTGTTGTCAGCTCCAAGAACGACATGACCTCCTCGGCGGTTGAGAAAGGCACAAATACTCTCATAGACAGAGCGTGCCAACTTCATCTGAGATTGTTTGAACTCAATCTCAGTATTCTCGCCAATGGCAAGAATTGTTTTTATATCTTCAGTTGTCATATATTGTACTTGGATTAATAATATCTCTCCGTCTTACCTCGATCATACTCAGCAAAAACTGATGCTATACCGTATCAGGCGTGTTTGCAAGTGCAAAGTTAAGAAAATTTCATAACAAATCAAGGCTCCTGAGGGTACCTTGAAGGGATTACCTTGGAAAACTCGTGATTAGTACAAGTAAACATTCTTTATATATACATCGCCGCCGAATAGCGCTTGTGCTTGCTATACTGCGTCAGATTCGTTGCGAGCGTTGACATCACAGGTTACGAAATCACTGTTGACGGCATCCTCACCAAGACTGTTGACGGCAAGCTCAACACAATGGTTAAGGAAGACGGTTCTAAGGTGCTCGGCACTTACAT
>JAGHVI010000032.1 GCA_018064385.1 Candidatus Minthenecus merdequi | reverse complement strand
GGAGAGTATTTCTTCACTTGGGACATCTTCCCAACTATCGTCTGCGGTAAACATCAATTGCTTCAGGCAGAGGTCAACCTCGAATATTTGACGAGTATAGGTGCCGAAATCACACGTCGTCACTCTGGTGGTGGCACAGTCTTTGCCGATGAAGGAGACTTCATGTTTTCCTTCATACTTCGCGACCGTACGGCTGATGTCTTTGCTAAAACACTGAATGCGTTTGCTGATGCTCTTCATTGCTTGGGCATTAATGCTGTTCTCTCAGGTCGTAATGACCTCATCCTCGAAGGACGTAAATTCTCCGGCAATGCTTTCTATCGTAATGACCGAGGAACAATTGTCCATGGCACAATGATGTATGACGTGAATATCGAGAAACTTGTTCGTTCACTTAACCCAGACAACGAAAAACTTATCTCAAAAGGTATAGCCTCTGTCCGTCAACGTGTCATCAACCTCAAGCCTTACCTAAACGGAATGTCACGGGAAGAGTTGATGACTTATCTTGAACAGACCATCAATATGCCAATACCGGAACTTACACCTGAAGAGCAATCCATAATTGTTACATTTGAAAGCGAATATCGTTCTGATGAGTGGATTTGGGGCAACAATCCTCGCTTTTCTTACTCTAGAAAAGAGCGTTTTGCGTGGGGAGGCATCGAACTTCAACTTGAATCCCGTTCCAATCGCATCGAAAAAATAGCTTTATATGGAGACTTTTTTCCTCGCCAAGAACTTTCAAAACTATATGCAACTCTCACTGGTAGAGAGATTAACAAGTCTCTTTTAGATGATATAAACATAGGCGATTACATAATGGGTGCTGAAAATGAAAATATTCTGAAACTTTTTCCCTTGACATAATCCGTTTCTCGTAAATTCTTCGTACCTTTGCAATCCGATTCAGTTAAATCGGATTTTTTTGTACAATGTAACACGCTTGGATTATGAAAAACAAATATATTGACCTCATTCAACAGGCTTTCGAGATGCCTAACGAAGAGTTTAATATGACTGAAGATGGTGAACTTGAGTGGTTTGGAATACCGCTAATGGACATCATCAAACAATATGGAACACCTCTCCGCATTTGTTATCTGCCCAAAATAGCGGATAACATACGTCGTGTTCGCCGTATGTTCAACGTGGCGATTGCCAAGACAGAATACGGTGCTGACTATAATTATTGTTATTGTACCAAATCTTCGCACTTTGAATTTGTAATGAACGAAGTGCTGAAAAATAATGTCAACATAGAGACATCATCGGCTTTCGATATCAACATCCTTGAGTCACTTTTCGAGGTGGGCACACTCAAGCCTGACACATACATAATATGCAATGGTTTCAAACGTCCACAGTATGTTGAGAACATTCAGAATCTTATGGAGAAGGGCTTTACCAATCTTATTCCTATCCTTGATAACAAATTTGAACTAGAACTTTTCGATTTTGAACGTATAGGCAAGATGAAAGTCGGCATACGCATAGCGTCGGAGGAGGAGCCTAAATTCGAGTTCTACACCTCGCGACTCGGCATACGCTACAACGACATAATACCTTACTACAAACAGACGATAGCGGGTAATCCTCATGTCAGTCTAAAGATGCTCCATTTCTTTGTTAATACTGGAATACGCGACACGGCTTACTATTGGAATGAACTATCGAAGTCTGTCAACCTTTACTGTGATCTGTGCAAAATCTGTCCTGAATTGGACTCGCTGAATATCGGTGGAGGAATGCCAATTCAGGCACATTTGGACTTTGAGTTTGACTACGAGTATATGATAGAGGAGATTGTGACGCAGATAAAAAAGATATGCGATAACAACAACGTACCTGTGCCACGCATATTCACAGAGTTTGGCTCATATACAGTTGGTGAATCAGGTGCTATGCTCTATAGCATCGTAAACCAGAAACAGCAGAACGACCGCGAGAAGTGGAATATGATAGACTCGTCATTTATGACCACATTGCCAGACACTTGGGGCATTAACCAGCGTTATGTGTTTCTTGCCATCAACAATTGGAACTCGGAATATGAGCGTGTCAATCTTGGGGGGTTGACCTGTGATTCAGAGGATTTCTACAATGCTGAGGCACATTCAAATGCTATCTTTATGCCTAAAATTTCGCGTGGAGAGGAGCAATACATCGGTTTTTTCCACATGGGAGCTTATCAGGAGTCGCTCGGTGGTTATGGTGGTATTCAGCACTGCCTTATACCTGGACCAAAACTTGTTGTCATAGACAAAGACGAAAATGGCGAATACTTTACCAAACTCTTTGCTAAAGAACAATCATATAAATCAATGCTAAAAATTTTGGGTTACTGATATGAAATATTTGACAATAATCTGCGTAATCGCATTAGCTTTCTTCTTTTCGTGCGACACTAAACCAGGGGCACGTGCCAAGGTTGATACAACTCGTCAGCAGACAACGACCACAGCAGCGCAGAACCCTTCCAGTGTCGTGCAAACCCAAACATCAGCGCCTGCACCAGGTGAGGAATTTTTCCAACAATCTATGCATGCTTACGAATCAGGCAACAAGCAGGAATCTTTCAACCTTTGTCTCAAATCCGCTGAACTTGGCTTTGCTCCTGCGCAATTCAATGTTGCAATCTTCTACTATAATGGTGATGGTGTGAAAAAAGACCTTGCCAAAACTGTTGATTGGCTCGAAAAAGCAGCGAAACAAGATTATCTTCTTGCTCAGAAGCAACTTGCTGTATGTTATGCTCAGGGCATAGGTATAAAAAAAGACCCAAAACAGGCAGCATATTGGTATGAAAAGGCTGCCAATCAGGGTGATGCCGATGCACAATACAAACTTGGTACTGCTTATTATCAAGGTAACGGTGTTCTGCCAGACTACGAACAGGCTGTCAAGTGGTATGAGAAAGCTGCTGCACAAGGTGTTTCAGAGGCAATCAATGACCTTGGCTTTTGCTATGAGAATGGCCTTGGCGTTACAAAAATCGACCCTAACAAAGCACTTCAACTCTACGAGCGAGCAACAGCATTGGGCAATAAAATTGCAAAATCAAACTTTGACCGTTTGAAAAAGACTCTTGAAGAATCAAAAACTGTCTTTGAAATGTAAAAAGTGGTATTACTATAGAAATTCAGATTTTTTCAATAGCATCTTTGAGAATCTTTGCGTGGTCAAAAGCCAACTGTGGAAGGTCGTTTATATCGAACCAACGTGCTTCGGTTGCGTCATCTGCTGCTTTTGCAGGTTGGCATTGCGCAAGAAGAGCCATATAAGCAGTAGTCACTATTCTGCCACGAGAATCTCGCTCAGGGTCAGAATATACTCCCACAAGTTGAAAAGGTACGTTGAGTGTAAGTCCTGTTTCCTCGGCAAGTTCTCGGCGTGCTGCCTGCTCGCAGGTCTCTGTCATCTCCATAAACCCGCCAGGAAAAGCCCATTTGCCAGCATCTGGATTATGCCCACGTTTTATGAGAAGCACAAAAGTGCCGAATTGTGTTTTTGCCATCACAATGGCATCTGAGGTATGTGCGGCTCTTGGGTAGTCGTAGGCATACTTGCCTTCGGGTGTCTGTGTGTAGTCGATAGTCATTTTCAAAAAGTATTATTATTTCAGAAACGGAAATCTCGTTCTCCCTCTTCAATCTTCTTCAGATTTTCGATGGCGCGGCGACGGATAGCAGGATTAGGAACAGTCAGTATCTCCGAATCTATCAGTGAGTTTATCTTTTGTCGAACCTCTGGAGTTGCATAATCTTCGGCATACTCCTTGAGTGTCATCAGCGCGTTAGGGTGACAACAATTGGAAATCTGACCTGTTTTGGCAAGTGACATAAAACGATCGCCTGTACGTCCAGCTCTATAACAGGCAGTACAGAAACTTGGTATATATCCAAGGTCAAGTAGCCAATCGATGACTTCGCCAAGCGAACGGCGGTCTGATACGTCAAACTGTGAGGTCTCGTCATGACGTTCCTCTGTTGTATATCCACCAACTGAAGTACGCGAACCACCCGAAATCTGACTTACACCAAGGTCAAGCACCTTCTCGCGGCAAGCTTTGCTCTCGCGGGTTGAGATTATCATACCTGTGTAAGGAACGGCAATACGGAGAACAGCAACTATATGCTGAAAAATCTCGTCCGAAATGGTGTTGTCGAAATCGGCAGTATCAATGTCGTCAGCAGGGCAGAGTCGTGGAACTGAGACGGTGTGGGGACCACAGCCATATTTTGCCTCAAGATGCTCAGCATGCATCAGCAAACCTGTGAAGTCGTAACGGTAGCGCTCAAGGCCGAAAAGTACACCAATACCCACGTCATCAATGCCACCTTGCATTGCACGATCCATTGCCTCAGTATGATATGCATAATCTGACTTTGGCCCTGTTGGATGAAGTTTCTCGTAATCTTCCTTGTGGTAAGTCTCCTGAAAAAGAATGTATGTGCCAATGCCTGCTTCTTTCAGTTTGCGATAGTTCTCAACTGTTGTCGCAGCTATATTGACATTAACACGGCGAATGGCACCATTTTTATGCTTTATACTGTATATTGTCTTGATTGACTCAAGAATATATTCTATTGGATTGAGTGTTGGATGTTCACCAGCCTCAAGAGCAAGCCGTTTATGCCCCATATCCTGAAGTGCGGTAACCTCTTTTACAATTTCCTCTTGAGTCAGTTTCTTGCGGGCAATAGTTTTGTTTTTGCCATGGTAAGGGCAATAAACGCAGCCATTTATGCAGTAGTTTGAGAGGTAAAGAGGAGCGAACATAACAATACGGTTGCCATAAATCTGCAACTTGATGCGCTTGGCGAGAGCAAACATCTTTTCAATGAGTTCCTTGTTGTCGCACGTCAGCAATAACAATGCTTCACGATGTGAGAGCCCTTTGCAGTCCTCGGCACGTTCAATAAGAGAGTTTATGAGTTCGTAATTATTTTTATTCTCGTCTGCCCACTTTATTGAGTCGAGAATTTCTTTGTGGTCGATGAACTCAACGGCCTTGTCTGAAAGTTTGTTATACATATTTGTATTTTTTACGAGATTTCCATTTTATATAAGCGGTCGCCACGGCGAACAAGGTCGCACTTCATACTAAAGAAGATGCCTTTATCGACCATTGACACGGCTTTATCCTCAACACGCATTTCTTCAATCCTTCCTTCAATTGCACCTGTGGTTTCGCCTGTTATCAGATACTCATCTCCTGCGTTTATTGATTGTGACTCAACAAGAAACTCCGCAACACCGAGTTTCTTGAAATAGTTTGTACATTTGGCTACATAGACCTTCTTGCGAGTTGCCTTCGAGCCATATTTGTCACACCATTCTCCCAACCGCTGACCCAAGTAATAACCATCCCAGAAACCACGGTTGAAAACCCGTGCAAGGCGCTCCTCCCATGCTGGAACAAGTTCCGATGAGTAAGTGCCGTCACAGATTGCCTTCAGTGCCTCGTCGTAACAGCGAACCACAGTGTTTACATATTCAGGACCGCGAGCACGTCCCTCAATTTTGAAGACACGTACACCCGAGTCAACCATTTTATTGAGGAAATGTATGGTACGAAGGTCTTTAGGAGACATTATGTATTTGTTGTCAACCTTGAGGTCTATGTCACTTTCGTAGTCGTGAACGTAATAAGCACGGCGGCAAACTTGCATACACGCACCGCGGTTGGCAGACTGGTTCATCTCGTGAAGCGAGAGATAGCATTTCCCGGAAACTGCCATGCAGAGCGCACCATGACAGAACATCTCTATTCTTACCGGCGCACCGTTGCGGCCAAGGATTGGTTCTTCGACAATCTTTTTATGGATAGCTGCTACCTGTTCAAGGTTCAGTTCACGAGCCAAAACCACCACATCAGCATATTGGGCATAGAAGCGAAGCGAGTCGGCATTCGACACATTCAGCTGGACAGAGAGATGCACCTCTACACCACGACTTACGGCGTATTGCATCACGGCAATGTCGCAGGCAATAATCGCTGAGACCCCAGCTTCGGCAGCATTATCAACAATCTCGCGCATCAGTGCGAGATCTTCTTCGTATATTATTGTGTTGACAGTAAGGTATGTTTTAACTCCTGCTTCACGACTAATAGCAACAATTTTATGAAGATCTTCGGTTGTGAAATTGGCTGACGAGTGAGAACGCATATTGAGTTTCTCAATGCCGAAGTAAACAGCGTTAGCACCGGCATTTATCGCAGCGTGAAGTGATTCCCAACACCCCACAGGAGCCATTATTTCAAGGTCGGAACGTTTCATCTCTTTTTATTTTCCAAAGCCCCTTTGATGCGATACGAGTACCAAAGGTCCATAATGGCAGAAAGAAGTATTGTTAATATGCAATAATGTCTGCCTATAAACATAAAATAGGCAGAGGCTATAAGTAATATGGAACTAATAGCCTGTATGTTGTTCAGTCTGCGCACACGGAAATTCTTCAATGGCGGAAGAGTCATCATCCTGCCAACTATGTCGATTATCACACCTGCTGAAAACACCCAAGGAACATACTCTTGCAGCGTTATGTTGTCGGATGCAACAACGTAAACTAACGTTGCAACAAACACAAGCAGCGCTCCTATCATATATAATGTCGAACCGGATTTCTCTTTTGTCATAATCATTCAAACATCTGTCGTATGCGGTCTCGGAAAGATTTCTTCGAGGTTGACGAAGGTGAAATGTTAGGCGAGTCGGCGAGTTTCTCGAAGATTTTTCTTTCGTCCGATGAAAGGTTCTCAGGAATATATACACCTATGTTGACCAGCAAGTCACCAGTTCCATAACCATTCAACTCAGGAATACCTTTGCCCCGGAGCCGCAAAGTGCGTCCCGGTTGTGTGCCTTTTTCAATTTTGACCTTCACCCTGCCGTCAATCGTTGGAATCTCGACTGTGCCACCGAGTATTGCTGTCGGAAGATCGAGTAGCAAGTTATATACAAGGTCATTGCCATTGCGTATCAACTCGTTGCTTTCCTCTTCGTCTATGAGTACAAACAAATTGCCAGGAATGCCGTTTCTCACTGCGTTACCCTTGCCTTCGACTGTCAACTGCATACCACGACCTACACCAGCTGGTATTTTAATCGTTATTATATCTTCTTTGCGTTCAACACCCGAACCATTGCATTTTGAACAACGGTCTTTTATTATCTGTCCAGTACCTCCGCAACGTGGGCATGGCGATGAGGTTTGCATATTGCCCAAAATGGTACGTTGCACTCGAGTTACATGACCAGTGCCGTGGCAGTCAGGGCAGGTCTGTACAGACGAGGCATTTTTTGCTCCCGTACCATTGCAAGTCTCACAAAGCACGTCATGTCGCACTTTGATTTTCTTCTCACATCCTTTGGCAATCTCCTGAAGTGTCAGTTTTACTGTCACACGGAGGTTAGAACCTACGGGTGTACGACGACCTCCGCGGCTGCCTCCTCCGAAAAACGACGAGAATGGGTCGCCTCCACCGCCAAAATGACCACCGAATATGTCACCGAACATCGAAAATATGTCGTCCATATTCATACTTGCACCACCAAACCCTCCAGCACCACCTTCGAAGGCAGCATGTCCGAACTGGTCATAACGTGAGCGTTTGTCAGGATTCGACAGCACTTCGTATGCTTCTGCCGCCTCCTTGAACTTTTCCTCTGCCTCTTTATCGCCAGGATTCCTGTCCGGGTGGTATTTCATAGCCACCTTGCGGTATGCCTTCTTTATTTCGTCTGCCGAGGCTGTTTTGGTGATACCGAGAACCTCGTAATAATCTTTTTTGCTTGCCATAATATTATTCTCCTACAACCACTTGCGAATGACGGATAACTTTGTCGTTAAGTTTATATCCTTTCTTCACGCAATCCACGATTTTGCCTTTCAGTTCTGGTGTCGGTGCTGGAATGGTTGTTATTGCATCGTGGACATCTGTGTCAAGTGGTAGATTTTCGGTTGGTATTACGCTGACTCCGTTTGATTGCAGCATGGTCATTATTTGCGTGTATATCAGATTTACACCATCAGCAATAGCTTTGACATTCTCGGCTTTTTCCATAGATGCCAATGCACGCTCCAAATTATCAATTATCGGAAGAAAATCTGTTATTATACGCTCTGAAGCATTTTTGATAAGGTCTGCTTTCTCCTTTATTGTGCGTTTCCGATAGTTGTCAAAGTCTGCCATCAGACGCAAGTGAGCATCATTGATTTCCGTACATTTCGTTTGCCAATCAACCTCTGACTTATTGTCAGCATTTTCAGTGTCACGATTGTCATTTTTGTCAGTAGGTTCTTCTGCTGGCTGCTGTTCTGTTTCGGACTGAGGGTTCTTTTCTTCTTTCTCAGTATCAGTCGGTTTGTCCTGTTGTTTATTATGTTTCATATCTTTGTGTTTTTCTTTCTTTATATAGTGTATCAAGAACAATGCCACGCCGAAACGAAAACGCTGACAAATGGAATGTCAGCGTCTCCGTATATATGCTTTTAGTGACAATTATTTCTTACCGGAATCAAGCCAGTCAAGAAAATCACCAGCATCTTCGTTGAACACGTATGCCGAAGTCATAGGTGTTCCGTCAGCTTTTATCATCACATAAAATGGTTGCGCATTGGCACCATATACATGACGCTGAATGAACGAGTTTTTCTCGCCTATCGTTGTCAGTAGTATTTTTGCACCATTCTCTTCTACTTCAATTGGCTGTGCCAAAGGAGTGCGGTCGTCAACATAAAGCGATACGAGAACGAAATCTTTGGTCAAGCGGTCTGCTACGCGTGCGTCAGTCCATACAGCAGCTTCCATCTTGCGACAGTTTACGCAGCCGTAACCCGAAAAATCAACTACAACTGGTTTGCCTGTCTGTGAGGCAAGTCTCAATCCTTCTTCATAATCCATTGTCGCAGGGTGAACTGTACCATCGTACAGCGAGAAGTCTTGCGTTGATGTTGGAGGAAGGAATGCCGATGCAGACTTCAGTGGTGCTCCCCAAAGTCCTGGTACAAGGTATATTGCATAAGAGAGCGAGCAGAGCGCCAACATCATACGGAGCACTGAGATATGCTCAGGTTTGTCATCGTGAGGAAGAATCATCCAGCCCAACAAGTAGATGCCCATAAATGCGAATATCATAATCCAAAGAGCGACAAATGTCTCGCGGTCTAACAATCCCCAACCATTAGCAAGGTCGGCAACCGAGAGGAATTTGAGGGAAAATGCTAACTCAAGGAATCCGAGAACGACCTTCACTGAATTCAGCCAACCACCTGACTTTGGCAGCGATTTGAGCATTGTTGGGAACATTGCGAAGAAGGAGAATGGCAATGCCAATGCTACTGCAAAACCAAGCATACCGATGGCTGGTGATAACCAGGAACCTTGTGCTGTTTCAACCAACAGTGTGCCGATAATAGGACCTGTACATGAGAATGACACAAGAGCCAAAGTGAATGCCATTAGAAGAATCGAGAGAAATCCAGTAGTCTCGTCTGCCTTTGCATCCATCTTCGATGACCACGAAGCAGGAAGTGTGATTTCGAACATACCGAAGAACGAAAGTGCAAAGACAACCAGCAACAGGAAGAAGAAGACGTTGAAATATGCGTTGGTTGAGAGCGCATTGAGTGCTGAAGCACCGAATAATGCTGTAACAACCAACCCTAATCCTACATAGATTATGATAATTGACAATCCATAGAGGAATGCATCTTTACGAGCCTTATGCTTGTCCTTGTTGCGTTTCAAAAAGAAAGATACGGTCATAGGAATTAGCGGCCAAACACATGGTGTAACCAATGCAATCAGACCACCGAGAAGACCCATCAAAAAAATGTATAAAAGAGAACCCGAAGTGTCGCCTCCTGCCTGACCAAATGAGTTGAGCTGGTCAATAACAGGCTCGTAGATGTCTATGTCTGCAACGACTGCGGCAACTGATGCTGTGTCGCTGTGCGAATCAACAGTGTCCTCATCAATTATCTCTGTCGCTGGAACAACGATATCCTCTCCTCCTGCAAATCCATCACCATTATATGAGAATTTATAAGGGGTACCTTGCAGGCAACTTTGGTCGTTACAAGCCATAAACGACACAGAACCTTCAATTTCCCAAGGATTGGTGCCTATTGTAAATTTTTGGGAAAATACAGCCGATTTCTCATACCAAGATAGTTCCATCTCAAACATATCATCGTAATGCGAGATGAGTTTCGACTTCGAAGTCACTTCCCCTGCCAATTTTGCTCCTTTGGTTTTTGCAAAATTAAAGGTGGTTGGCGATGGCCCGCCTTCTCCGATATTCAAGCCGTAGAGATGCCATCCTGCGTCTATCTTGGCTGTGACTAATATTTCATAGTGTGTGTCATCCAGTTTGTTACATTTAGATGACCATTTGACCGGTTCCATCATCTGGGCTTGACAGACGATTGTTACCAGCATCAACAAAGCGAGTGAAAAAAATTTTTTCATTGTCAGTATCGGTAATATAATTCGGTTGCAAAGGTAATCATTTTTTTTGATATGAAAAAATTTTAAGCGAAAAACTTTTTTATGTCCTATTTTTTTGCTATCTTTGCACCCAGTTTAAAGATAAAATGTATGTTTATAGACGAAGATGACAATCGAAGCATTGACGAAATTCTCAAAGATGCTGAATTTCCTGATGACTATGATGCTTTTGAAGACGAAAATCTCGAAATGATACCATAATGTTTGCTTTCGGAATAAAAGACCTCATCGACATATTGTTGGTCGCAACATTGATGTACACCCTTTTCAGACTGATGAAAACAAGCGGTGGTACAAAGGTTTTTTTCGGCGTTATGGTCTTCATTACAATATGGTTTCTCGTCAGCAATGTATTCCGTTTACCAATGACTGGCGCTATCTTAGACAATATCGTCAAGGTTGGTATTCTTGCTTTCGTTGTGCTTTTTCAGGGCGAAATTCGTAAATTCTTTTTCAACCTTGGCTCGACCAAACTGCTTAAGTCAATCAAGAATTTTTCAAATTTACTCCGTGATCGTGATGACGAAGAAAAAGCGCAGAAAGCCTCTGCTCAGGTAGTAAACCTTGTCAATGCTTGTCGTCACATGTCTGCTGGCAAAGTTGGTGCGCTCATTGTTATCGAACGTGACGACAATATCCAACAAACCATCAACACTGGCGATGTCTTTCGTGCTGACATCAACACCAGACTTGTCGAAAACATTTTCTTCAAAAACTCTCCACTTCATGACGGAGCAATGATTATACGCGAACACCGTATTGCTGCTGCTGGTTGCATTCTCCCTGTCTCTAACAAGGAAGACATTCCTCGACATCTTGGTTTGCGCCACAGAGCTGCTATGGGTATGGCTGAAAAATATGATTCTTTGGTTATCATTGTCTCCGAAGAAACAGGTAATATATCAGTCGCTTTCAACGGCAAGTATATGCTCAACCTCTCACCCGAGGAACTTCAACGTGTTATTATGGATAACGTACATGTGGCGGCAATCTCTAAAAACGAGTAAATCTTTATTTTAATCCAACATCATCATAATAATGGAAAAATTCGAGAAAACTCCCTTTGCAGTAACTATTTGCGACAAAGACGGAAACATCATTGACATGAACGAGCGTTCACGGAAAACTTATGAGAAATACGGTAATATCATTGGTCGTTCTCTTTTCGAGTGTCATCCTCCAAGAGCAGCCGAAATACTCCGTTCACTGCTTGCTAATCACAACGTCAATGCCTACACAATCGATAAAGAGGGTATTCGCAAACTCATTTATCAAACTCCTTGGTTTCAGCAAGATGGTTCTTTTGGCGGATACATAGAACTTTCCCTCCCAATACCAGCAGAAATGCCTCACTACGTTCGATGACAATCACACACAACCCTGACAACATAAACACATCCGAATGGAACGAACTTGCTCTAAGCTCTACACTTTCTTCTGCTTTCCAAACATTTGAAAGTTACTTGCTTTATGCTTCTTGCTCTGAATTTCAACCATTTTTTACCGCACTTACGGACGATAATAATCGACTTAAAGGCATTGTCTGCGGCGCTGTACACAGCAATGGACCATTCCCATTCAGCCTTTTGACACGACGTGCAATAGTTTTCGGTGGCCCCCTCCTTGCCGATGACATAACCGGCGATGAACTTCTTGCGCTTCTGCAAGCCACAACCGCTTTCCTACGTCGCAAAGCCATTTATCTTGAATTTCGTTTCACTGAAGACTACTCGCATTTTCATAGCATTTTCATTCAAGCAGGAATAAATATCTATCCTGCTCTTGATGCAATTATTGACACCTCTTCACACGAATCTATTATCCGGAATATCCAAAAAAGGAAACGCCGTCAAATCCGGGCAGCCCTTCGCAATAACATTGAGACCATCGAAAACCCTTCCAAAGAAGAAATCGCTTCTTTCTATCCTATTCTGAGGAACATTCATTGGCGCGTCTCGCACAAGCCAATACCTTCGCTTGATTTCTTCCTGAAATTGTCAGACTCACCGATAGGGTACGTCTCTTTGCTCCGCTATGACACTGAAATTGTAGCTCTCAATGCGGCATTCATCCTTCCAAGACGTAAATTCTACCACATGTACTCTGTTGGACGAGACTCTTCTTATACTTTCCTCGATCCTTCGTCGGTTGCTCTATACACACTTCTCCATACAGCCGCCGACCGAAACATCCCTCTTTGCGACCTTATGGGGGCTGGCGTTCCAAACAAGCCATACGGCGTCCGTGACTTCAAAATCCGTATGGGCGCCGAAACACCCGACTATAAACGTGCACGCTATCTTTTTTGTCCAATTATCTATAAATTGCTATCTCTTCTGTTTCACTAATGCGAATAAAGAATATGGAATTTCGTGATTTGAAACGGCAATACTCTGTCTTGAAGAATGACATAAACGACGCACTGTCTTCTGTCGCTGCCTCTGGCATTTTCATCGGGGGTGACAATGTTCTTCAACTTGAACGTCAACTTGCTGAATATGTCGGTGTCCGTCACTGCATAACGTGTGCAAACGGTACTGATGCTTTGACCATTGCTCTGAAAATCTGGAACGTTGGTCCGGGTGATGCAGTCTTCGTTCCTGATTTTACATTCTTTGCCACTGCCGAGACTGTTGCTGCCGAAGGCGCAACACCTGTCTTTGTCGATGTTGACCCCATAACATTTAACCTTTCTCCCCAAGATTTAGAACGTAAAATCACCTCAGTATTGGCTGATGGTGTGTTGCACCCTTCCGTTGTTATACCTGTTGATTTGTTCGGGTTACCAGCTGATTTCCCTGCAATCAAAACTATTGCGCAAAAGTACAATCTTCATATTTTGGAGGATGGTGCTCAAGGCTTTGGTGGGTCAATAAATGGCAAAATGGCATGTTCATTCGGTGATATTGCCACAACTTCATTCTTCCCCGCAAAACCTCTTGGTTGTTATGGTGATGGTGGTGCTATTTTCACTGATAACGACAAATGGGCGGATATCGCAGCGTCACTCAAAGTTCACGGACGAGGTGCCGGCAAATACGATAACGTACGTATTGGAATGAATTCACGACTTGACGCTATCCAAGCTGCCATTCTACTGATAAAATTTCGTGCTTTCTATGGTAATGAACTTCAGGCTGTAAATGCAGCAGCTGTCAAATACACCGAATTGCTTCAAAACGTTGTTATTACGCCCTTCGTCCCTCAATCTTTTAACTCAAGTTGGGCGCAATATACAATACGTTTGTCTGACAATTCCACCCGTGACAGACTGCAAAACAAATTAAAAGAAAAAGGCATACCTTCCGTTGTCTATTATCCAACACCTATGCACCTCCAGACAGCTTTTGTTGACTGTCCTTCATTCGGTTCTTGTCCAATGACCGAAATGCTCTGCAACACAGTACTTTCTCTCCCAATCCATCCATATATCACTACAGAAGAAATCCTTACAGTATCATCTGAAATAAAACATACCTTATGAATTTTGCATTGATTGGTGCAGCAGGATATATTGCACCTCGTCACATAAAAGCAATAGCCGACACAGGCAACAACCTAATGGTGGCTTACGACAAATCAGACAGCGTTGGCCGTCTTGACAGCTCATTCCCTGATTGCTCTTTTTATACCGAAAACGAGCAATTTGACCGTTATTGCAGTAAGCAGATGAGAAAGCAGAATCCACTGCACTGGCTTTCAATATGTACGCCAAACTATACACACGATGCCTTTATCAGATATGGTCTTCGTCTTGGTGTCAATGTCATTTGCGAAAAACCTCTTGTCCTGAATCCATATAATATAGACAACTTGCTTGAACTTGAAAACGAAACCGGTTGTGAAGCATATACAATACTCCAACTCAGACTGCACGATTCAATCGTTGCGCTCAAAAAAAAGGTTGATAGTGCTCCTAAGGATAAAGTTTACGATGTTGACCTAACATATATCACCTCTCGAGGAAAGTGGTACTATTCTTCGTGGAAAGGCGATGTCCACAAGAGTGGTGGAATTGCCACAAACATTGGTGTGCATTTTTATGATATGTTGCAGTGGGTTTTTGGACCTGTGCGTCAGAACATAGTTCACGTTATGAGTTTTGATCGTGTGGCTGGTTATCTGGAACTTGAAAAAGCGAGAGTCAGATATTTCCTTTCTATTAACGCACAATGTCTTCCAAACGAGGCTGTCGTAGGCGAGAAACGCACATACAGAACACTGAAAATTGATGGCGAGGAGTTCGAGTTTAGTACAGGATTTACCGAATTGCATACCCGCAGTTACGAGAAAATCCTTGCTGGCGAAGGCTTCCGTATCTCCGAAGCCCGCAACAGCATACAGATTGTTAGTCAGATACGTCAAAGCACACCTATAGGACTCAAAGGTGACTATCATCCTCTTGCGAAACTTCCCCTCTTGCAACACCCTTTTGGTTGGTCTGACATAAAATGCTAAAGGGTGGTTCTACACCTTCTATTTAGGGTTCACTGAATAAAGGGTGGTTCTATTATTTATGTTATTCAAGTTTCGTATGTTCAGCCTTCCTCTTTATATTTTATCACCCATTCTGCCGTTGCGAACATCGGTTCTCCGAATGTGTAACTTCCAAATTCATCAAAGTGCTTGATTTTCATTGCCGTAAGCATCTCCTTGAATTTCAGATTGCCAAGCGTCACCTCTTCGTCAAAGCGGAAGAAGAAATAGTTACGTGTCGGTTTCGGTTCTTCATCATCTGAAAATTCTTCCATCGGATACCATGTTTCACGCATACGCTCCTCGGTTACTTTTGGAGACCTATCTCTCACGTGGAACACACGATACTCGCCTGTTTCTTCTGCGCCATCAGTATATAGTATCACAAACTGCACATTCTGCCTATTATAAAAACCTGCAGTATGCGCACCAACTCGGGGTTCTTCGCCCTTTAGTTGCAAACGGACGTTGTAAACAAGCGAACCCTTTTCGTTAGCACCCATTATCCATTTCAGGTGTCCCTCTGATTTGTAGTAACCCACAAGCACACCCATCGAAGGATCGCGCTCCAGATAGTGCATCGTCAACCACTTTGGCGTTTCCAAAGGATGCTGCAACTCG
Source organism: Candidatus Minthenecus merdequi (assembly GCA_018064385.1). Lineage (GTDB taxonomy): Bacteria > Bacteroidota > Bacteroidia > Bacteroidales > Paludibacteraceae > Aphodosoma > Aphodosoma merdequi. The sequence goes on along the minus strand of JAGHVI010000032.1, from coordinate 1,214 downwards.
GCTTCCATCTTCTGACTGAGCACCTCTTTCGGATCATTGCCCATGTCACACTCATCTATCACAAAGGTTTTCGTGAGCATATCATATTGCCTTTGAGTATCAGCCCATTTTGCTTCATCCTTCGGACGAGCATACGCAAAGTACATCTCTCTTCCTTCTCCGTATGGCTGAAACACCCGTCCGTTCAGTTCATAGAAGTGCTGTTGCAGATACAGACTTCCATCCACGCCCAACTTGGCACGCATGGCATAAATCTGGTACTCCTTCTGTATCACATCTCTTATCTCGTTACGGAAAATCTCCCTGACCTTTGCCTTCCAAGCAGCCTTCTCATTTGATTTGTTTCGGGCATAGAGGAAGAGTACATACAGGAAGTTGACATCATATTGCGAAAGAAACAACGTATCTCTGTCAAACAATCTGTCGGGGAACTGATAGCTTACCTTCGTACAATGTTCTCCCTTTCCATCCGTATGCTTCAGTATGTTCTGAGTGGCATTGTAGCGATGGTCATCATAGACGAATGCACTGATGAAGAAGTTCGGTATCACGTCATAACCCTCGGTTGCCTTCGCGTCCTGAAGATGAATGCCCTTGAACTTCTCTCTGTCCGACTGGCGGTTCTTGCGTTCTTCCTCATCGATGGCGGTATCATCCGAGAGGAACAGATTGATGTTCCATTGTATGACATTCCTTGCGTAAGTGTATTGCTTATAGATGGATTCTGACGTAAGAGGATGCCCACTCTTGTAGTATTTTGAGTCGCCAATGTAATATACCTCACGGTTCGATTGCTGGTCGGCTGATGTCAAAGCCAGGTCGGTGTATATATGGTCAACACGCTTACCGTCATTCTGATCTGCCAATCCCTTTGGTATCTTCGTATGTGGCGTACCTATCAGCTCGTCAATCATCGCTTCGAATATCACCTCAAACTTCTTGGCGAGGATATACTCCTGGGCATGAGTATTGATGGCTATACGGTAGCTGTTCTCAAAAAATGCATAGCAGAGATCCCACAGTTGGAGAGCCTTGTCCGAGAAATACTTGTACTTTATCTGCATCAGCCTTGTTTTGCCCATGCCATGCAGATACTGCGTGAACTGCTTACCCGTCACAAGGTCATACTGAATGTTGATAGGTGTGTTGAAACCATACTCCTTGTTCAGGTAGTTCAGTATGCTGTAGAAGATTACGAACAGCTCTTCCTCATA
>JAGHVI010000148.1 GCA_018064385.1 Candidatus Minthenecus merdequi | reverse complement strand
CGGAACAGCACATTTTTTGATTTAGAGCCATATCTCGAAGATCTGCCCACGAAATCACACGTAACCAGGTTTCGCAGTATTTTGCTGAGCACTCCACCGCTAAGTCCCGTAGCCTCAGATATTTCCTTACGAGTCATTCCATCTTTGTGTCTGTAGAGTTCGCGTACTATTGCAATATAGTGATCCGCCTTAGAGAAGACGGCATTATAGAGTTCATCGAACTCGACTTTCATTATAGCATTGGTTGAAAAGAAAAGCTTGTCGATGTTTTGAACCAAGCTGTCACCACTCCTCAGAAGGCTCAGATAATAAGGAACTCCGCCCATCACCATGTAGCATTGCATAATCTGGTATCTGTCCCAACTGAATTTGCGCGAAGCAAGGTATTCCTCGGTCTCTGCCAAAGTGAAAGGTCTGAGGTATATGCTGTTTGTTATACGGGCATGCAATCCCCCTTTGTTATCGACAATCTTATCCATCATCCACGAACTGGCAGAACCACTGGCAACAAACATTATGTCGCCACGTCTTGACGCCCAGCCATTCCAGAAATTCTCCAATGCCGCCACAAACTCAGACTTTTGATTGTCAATCCATGGCATCTCGTCAATGAAAACAACTTTCTTCCCTTTCTTCTTGATGGAACCTAAATACTGCTCCAGCGCATCAAAAGCTTCAAACCAGTCTTTGAAAGGTGCAGAGACTTTTCCTTTTGAAGCATACCTGAGAGCCTTGCCAAAACTGGACAACTGCCTTCGTTTAGGTAGTTTGTGACCCCCCTACGAAAGTGAAATCAAATTTTCCCTTAAAGTATTGATCAACAAGAAATGTCTTGCCTACTCGTCTTCGACCATAGACTATTACGAACTCCGAGCGGTCAGAGGTCATGCAATCGTCCAGAACCTTGCATTCACGCTTTCTTCCAATAAGTTTTGCAGCCATATCATTCCATTGAATTTGCAGCCGCAAAGGTACGACTTTTTTTCCAATCTGCAATAAAAAACAGCGGATTTTTTATCCAAATGTGGTTTTTTTTATGCGATTTGGGTAAAAAATCCGCTGTTTTTTTGTTCATCGTGCTTGATGATTACCGAAATCTGTCGCAATTACTGAACAACACTGATTCTACACGGCAGTAAAATAAATTCTTACACGACAATACAATGTGCAATGCTAATTTAAGGGTGGTTCTACTAATTATGTTTGTATGTTATACCAAAGGATGGTTCATAATTGGAGAAGGTCGGCTGCACTCGGCATATCTAAACAAGTTTATCTCTACTCTCGTTTGCACGACCTTTTGTACGCTTTTTAAGTTTATTTTTAGCAGATTGCTGTGCAAAAGGAGGGTGTAGCAAGGCATTTATAGTTTTGCTTTTTAACAAAACGGCGGATTTATTGAACTTACCTAAAATATATCATCGCTTACTGCGGCAAAAAGAAATCGCTCATCTTCAACTCGACCCACTTGCCGTTTGAAGGGATGTTGATATGGAGAATCATATCTTCAGGAACAGCTACTATCTGATAACGCGTCAGTAAGTGCATCGTACCGCCAGACTCCAATGGTATGCTCATAATTTCCTTCATTTTCTCCACATCGATACGGCCTTTGTATTCTTCGGCTCTGTCGGCAAGATTGCAACGGCGGGAAACGGAGTCCCAACTGGTCTCATCGGTCGGAGCAGCGAAAGACCACCCAGGATTCACATAATGGTTAGTGCTTATCATCAGACCGTCTTCCGTCATCACATCGCCCCTTCTGACTCCATCGTAGCACCACTCATACGAACGGGCTTCCTTTTTGTCGGCGACACCGATGACAGATGACAAAGAACTCCGAGTACTCTCAAAAAATGAATCGACGTCATCAAGACTCTCCGCCTCGAACAGCATATTGAACAGGCTCGACGTACTTGGACAAAGATTCCAATGGATTTCATCTCCGGCAGAAGGCATCCCATTGTTTAATTCAATAAACAACCCATTGGCATTCATTCCGTTGACACAATATAGTTCTCCGGCATAACCGACCGTAGCTGCTGCAATCCCGTTCTCGGGATGAAATACCGTCACCACCAAGTCCTTGTCAATCTCTCTGTAATTGGCAGCATCATAGTTTCGGCCAAATACAAGTTTGCCCGTTCCATAATCGTTCCATACCGCCAGTGCAGAGCAAAGGAACACCCCCTCCACATATTCCACTGCATTGCACAGTTTGAGCCTTTCCAGACTGATTCCTGAAGTCAGCGATGCCCCGTCAAAAAATACTTTCAGATAATCGGGGTAGTTCAAATAAAGGCTGTCCGCAATTTTTGCAGCCGAATTCATTTTTTCGGTATCTGTGCCAAGTTTCAAATCTAGATAGGTCAGAACGTCAGTAATTTTCTCTTTGGCAAGAGTGCCATACTGACAGCCCATCTGATGCCAACTGCCTTTCAAATTAAGGACAGTCACTCCGTCAACGTCATAAGAGTATGGAGCCATTTTCATCATTGTGGATATATTCGAAGTATTACAGATTCTTTTTCAAATCAATAGAATAAACTTCAGACATGTCATTGCGCATATTGAACAGGTTTGGAATATATTTTTGTGACAATTCCAGTCTTCATCATGTTTTTTTAAAGGTAAGTTCTATAAATTCATTTTGCGGGTTTTTGAAGTTTGGTTACGCACTACGAGTGTTCACCCGCCTGGACGAGTGATTCAACAATAGTACCTGAACTTCTTCAACACGTCGGTTCCGCTTATCGGAAGGCTATTTCTTGCTCTTGTCAGACATAATCAGTCCGCCCGTAAGGAAAGCACAGATAAGCCCTATCCATATACTTGCAGAAATTCTTCCTGCCTGTACAAGGAAATTGACAAAAGGCATACGAACCGTTCTCAAAATCTG
>JAGHVI010000048.1 GCA_018064385.1 Candidatus Minthenecus merdequi | reverse complement strand
GGGTGGTTCTATTAATTAGGTTGAGACGATTTTGAAGTTTATTTTTAGCAGATTGCTGTGCGAAAGAAGGGAGCATAGCGGGCTATGTGACCGACTGACAAGCAGTAAGATGCAAAAATAAATTCAAAAGCGTCCAATTATAAACCATCCTTTGATATAACATACAAACATAATTAATAGAACCACCCTAAATCCATTGACAATATGGCAAAGAAAAAAAACAATCAATCACAAAAATCTTTAACCCCTGAGGAATATATCCGGAAGAGAGCCAGAAATCTCCCTATCTATAAATGCTATAAGGTAGTCAATGATTTTGATGACCGCGAAATGGCTGTTTTTGTTATCCGTCAGCATAGTCAGGGGACTTTTACCTATGCTGCCTATATGTTGGATCTTTGGTGTCTTGGGGTAAAAGATTCGATGTGGGATTTCAATGTCAGCGAAAACTTACTGATGGAATGTTTGTCGCAGTTCGAGGAGAATGCTGGCTCGTTGGAGGAAATAAAATATGTCGAGGCTCACAACTGGGTGTATGGTGCTTTTGCTTTTGCAGCGGATGCAGGAATAAAGCCTTGCAAGGATTTTCAACTCACTCGTTATCTCCTTGAGGAAGACAATGAAGACGTTGAGTTGATTGAATATGATTTTGGTCGTGATGGTGAGTATTGTCTCGTCACCATGGAAAGGCAGGAGGCGGCAAGGTACATCCCTATCCTTGACAGAAATCTCGGTAGGGGCAATTATACAGTGGAAATAGGTATCGACCGAAGTGGATGGGATGATGATGATTGGGATGACGATTATAAATATTCCTCATACCTGGATGTGCCACGCATGGAATATACCTATAAGGGCAAGGCTTACCCCAAGGAGGTTGAGTTGCTTTATCCTGATGTGGAAAGTGTCGTGCTTAAAGACACGCAGGATATTACTGACGAAGATATTGAGGCTGTTTTGTCTCATCCTGCCGACTTACTGCGGAAAGAACTTCATAACCTTGTCCTTCGGGAACTTGGCAGGCAGTGGGGCAAAACCAGAGACGAACTTGACGACAATGAAGACAACAGTTGGAATATTGTTGGTAATGCGTTTATGTTCCTCACCAAAGTCGCTACTGTCGAGGATACTCTTCCTGTTGTCCTGGAGGTTATGAGGCAGGATATGGCGTTCAAAGACTTTAATATCTCGGACTCTGCTGGTATTCTGCTTTATCCGATATTGTGTGTACTTGTTAAGGACAACCCACGATTGCTGAAATCTTATCTTCTCGAACCTGGTTTGAACACTTCATTCAAAAATGCTGCTTTTGAACTTTTGGAATATGTGGCGGAGCATTGTCCTCAATCCCGACAGGAGAATGTTGATATGATAGTGGAAGTGCTGAATGAGTATAAGAAAGACCTGCCATACCGCAAAATCTGCGATGGAACGGTGACGGCTTTCGCGATATCTGTCTTAGTCGGTGCTGGCGCAGTCGAGCATCTTCCTCTGATTGAGGAGTTGTATGCGACAGGTCTTATAGATGAGACTTTGGAAGGACATATCGAAGTGCTGCGTAATACTATAAAGAATCCGGAAATAGTTTTCGACCTTCCACCTATGGATCCTTACGATATAAGGGACAAGTCTAAAAAACTCTGGTATTAACTGGAAATGGATTTTAGGACTATACAATGCCATGAGTCTCTACGCCCATTCGTACGCAACTACTGGTTGCTGACATCCTATTGCACGGCAACTGGCACTCAGCAGGTGTTCAGAAAGGCGACTTCCTTTTAGTATAAAGCGCAACAGAAAAACTGCAACTGGAAATTATTGACGGGTATGAATTGGACAATTATTGTGATTGAGACAATTGTGTTGCTGCTTGTCTTGATACCGTGAATGCGGGCTTCGCTGATATTTGTTATTTGAAATATAATCAATATGAAAAACGAAACAAAATTCTGTCAGAGTTGCGGAATGCCTCTGAATGACGAGATCCTCGGTACTAATGCCGATAGCAGCAAAAGTGAAGATTACTGCATCTGTTGCTATAAGGATGGAGCCTTCACTGGTGATTTCACTATGGATGAGATGGTGGAGTATTGCTCGATGTTTGTGGATGAATACAACAAGAACACTGGGCAAAACCTTACTGCTTGCCAATATAAAGATGTGTTGCGTCAGTTATACCCAACCATGAAACGCTGGAACCTGTCTGCAGACCAGATTCCTCACGCCGACCATCCTATGAAGAAGGTATTGTGCAACTAAGTTTTCGTAGATGTATCCTAAATTGGTTTGCAATTTGTCGGTAAGCAGTTTCTGATATATGATGTTGTCAGTAAAGTCCTTGTCCCAGAAACAGAGCGTGATGAACAATCCGGTGTCGGCAAGGTATATCTTGAAACGGCTGTCGTCACGACTGAGCGACATGCCAACGTTTGGGTCGTCTGCGTGATACGAGAAGTTTGCAGTCTTGCTTTGCTCAAGACAAATCAGAAGGTCTCTCAGCTTGTCGGGTTCAACGCCTTTGATGACAGAAGAAGGTGCAAAACGGTTTGCGTTTCTTGAAAGCTGGCTTGGTATTGACATAAACAACTTGCCGAGTTTTCCTGTCTTGTCGAGTTTGTTGAAATCTTCTTCGTAAAGGTCGATGATTTTGCGTTTTGTCTTATCTACAGCCTCAAGACTATTGGTACCAAGGTATTCACTGACAGCCTGAGGCATTCCTCCGATTAGCATATAAAGGCGCAAGTCCCGCATGTATTTTCTGTTGATTTCATCGCCAAGTCCTTTTGTGTTAGTGAACATGTGGCGCATCATGTCGAGCGAGGTGCGGTCGCATAGTGCCCAACGGAACTCCTCGTAATCCATTGGATTCATGCTTATTCTCTCCTCTTCACTCGGAATGGTTATGTCGCTTACGTTTTTGTGTATGCTGATGAGTGAACTGGTCTCGATATAGTCGTAGCGTCCGTCGGCGACAAGATATTTTATTGCTCGACGAGCCTTGGGACATTGCTGAACCTCGTCGAAGACAATCACGGATTTGCGCTCGTAAAGTGTTGTGTTGTATTCTGCCTGAAGAAATATAAACAGGAAATCGAGGTCGTTCAGATTGTCAAACAGTGAGAATATCTTGCTGCCGGCAATGTTGAAGTCAATCAAGATGTAACTTTTGTACTCTTTTTTTGCAAATTCCTTGACAATAGTTGACTTTCCTATCCTTCGGGCTCCTTCAATCAGCAGAGCCGATTTGCCATGACTTTCGTTCTTCCAGTCAAGCATTTTTCGGTAAATTTTTCGTTCAAATACAGCCATGAAATTTAATAGTTTTGAAAATCGCTGCAAAGTTACTAATAATTTTTTAACCTTGCAAGTTGTCTATAAATTGGGGACTATTATAGCATGTAATGGATACAAAAACCGCTACAAACAGTCTGACGATGTCGGGTTATGACATTGACTATACATTAGATAATGTCATTATGGCCGAGCTGATGGAAAAAATTCTAGATACTCGTTATCTGGAGGCAATCCGCGAGAAGGAAGGCGGAACGTACGGAGTTAGTGTATGGTGCTTTCTTGCGAAATACAATGAACCGCATTTATGGATGGACATCAGTTTCGATACTGACCCTGACAAACAGAACCATCTGCTCGACATTATCTATGATGAAATAGAAAAGATAATCAAGGAAGGCCCGTTGGAGTCAGATCTCGCCAAGGCAAAAGAGATTATGATTAAGGACTATGAAAGGGAATCACGCTATAATTTCACAATGATGTCTCATTTGCAGGATTATTACAAAAATGGATTCAATTATGGCAAAGATTATATCAACACGGTCAATTCAATTACTGGCGAGGAAATAAGACTGATGCTCAAGAAACTTTATGAACAGAGGAATATCATAGAGGCAGTGCTGATGCCAGCAAGAAATTAAGTCTTGACCATCAAAAAATCATAGATTGCTGCTTGATTTACGATTGTGGAGGAGGGTCAAATGACATGCTTTTAAGAACAGAAAAAGTACAACTTTTATTTATCACTTCCGAAAATGTTATGTAGATATTTGATAAATAGAGTATTGCGAAACATAAAGTATTTTTCTAAATAATTGCTGAAATGTTTGGTGATGTCGAGAAAAAGTTGTACCTTTGCAGTCGCAATTCCGAAAGGTATGCGTTGGTCCATTAGCTCAACTGAATAGAGCGTCACACTACGGATGTGAAGGTTACAGGTTTGAATCCTGTATGGATCACAAAAGAGGGCATCAAAAATCTTTGATGCCCTCTTTATATTATTTATTGAGTCCACTTGAAAAAGTCTTTTTTGGGCGTAATAGACATTTTTGGTGATAAAAGTGTCTATAACTAATTGATTTTATTATCTTTGCATCCAAAAAAATTGAAGGATGCATAAGAAATGCTTT
>JAGHVI010000089.1 GCA_018064385.1 Candidatus Minthenecus merdequi | reverse complement strand
CAAAGGTCGTGCAAACGAGAGCAGAGATAAACTTGTTTAGATATGCCGAGTGCAGCCGACCTTCTCCAAAGGTCGTGCAAACGAGAGCAGAGATAAAATAGAACCAACCACCCTTAAATTTTCACCCACCAATTTCACCCTTTATTCCTAGCATTTTTCGCCCCTCTTTTTCGCCGTTACAATTCGTACAACAGTTACAATTCGTACTACGACTGCACCACGAAGCAGCAACAGGGATTTTTTCATCGTTTTTATATCAAATGAAGTAATATGTCATATTTTTTTTGTACCTTTGCAGCCAGATTCAGACAATAAAGAAAAATGATAACTCTGTTGGGGAAAACGCAAGAAGAACTAAAAGAAGTGGCATCTGCCGTTGGATTGAAACCTTTTGCTGCAAAGCAACTTGCGGAATGGTTATATGTAAAACGCGTGACAACATTCGACAATATGACCAACATTTCGCTTGCCGCACGTGAGAAACTGAGCAACGACTTCACCATTGGACACAGCAAACCCACGTGGTCAGCTATCTCGAAAGACGGCACAGCAAAATACCTTTTTCAAACTTCTAATGGTTCTATCGAGACAGTATTCATACCCGAAGATGAGAGAGGAACAATATGCGTATCTTGCCAAGTAGGGTGCAAGATGAACTGCCATTTCTGTATGACAGGCAAGCAAGGATGGAGCGGCAATCTGACAGCAAGCGAAATAATGAACCAAATTTTGTCTATACCCGAAAGTTCACGGTTGACCAACATAGTGTTTATGGGAATGGGCGAGCCAATGGACAACGTTGATAATATACTGAAGTGCTGCGAGATATTAACTGCAAAATGGGGATTCGGATGGTCTCCGCACAGAATCACCGTTTCAACCGTAGGCGTAATACCGGCAATGAAGCGCTTTCTTGACTCAACAGATTGCCATTTAGCCGTGTCACTGCACAATCCATTTAGGGAAGAGCGCGAAAAAATTATGCCAATCGAAAAAAAATACCACATAGAAGATGTAGTCACCACCCTGAAGCAATATGATTGGACACACCAGCGAAGAATTTCGTTTGAATACATTTTAATGAAAGGAGTAAACGACACTATGCGCCATGCTACAGAAATTGTGAGAATGATGCAGGGATTGGAATGCAGAGTAAACCTGATAAGGTGGCACACCATTCCAGGAATTGATTTGCGAAGTCCCGACGAAGAACACCAAGTATGGTTCAGGGATTATCTGACGGAAAATGGAATAACTTGCACCATCAGACGCTCGCGCGGCGAAGACATACAGGCAGCATGCGGACTTTTGTCATCAGAACACAAACATTAATACACTATTGGGTGGTTCTATTAATTAGGTTGAGACGATTTTGAACCATCCTCTGATATAACATACAAACATAATTAATAGAACCACCCTATTATGAAAAAAAATCTTTTTGTCATCATTATGGCTATTGTTTCGCTGATTTCTTGTTCAAACAAGACAGAAGAATCACCAAAGGCTGAGCCGGTTGACTCAACTGCCATCGTTCTTCAGAACATCGCATCACGCAAGTCTGTTCGCCATTTCACACAGGAACCTGTAACACAAGAACAATTGCAAACATTAGCACGTGCTGCAATGGCTGCTCCTACAGCTTGCAACAAACAACCTTGGGCTGTTATAGCCATAAACGACCGCACAATGCTGGATTCACTCTGCGCAGGACTGCCATACGCCAAGATGTTGGCAGAAGCGCAGGCAGCAATGATTGTATGCGGAGACTTATCAAAAGCATTGGAAGGAGACGGAGCACAATTCTGGATTCAAGATTGCTCTGCTGCTACCGAGAACCTGCTGCTCGCTGCTGAAGCTATGCGTCTCGGTGCCGTGTGGACAGCCGTTTATCCAGACCCAGAGCGCATGGCTATCGTAAACAAAGTGCTGAACCTCCCAGAAAACATCATTCCTTTGAATGTTATCCCTATAGGACACCCTACGGGCGAAGACCAACCTAAAGACAAATGGATTGACGAGAACTATCATTTGAACAAGTGGTAATAAAAATACTTCTTAGTCTATTAAGGTTTTTGACAGACCCACACTGCATGCTCTGCAATGCTCCTTTGGAGATTGGAGAGCATGTCGTTTGTAATAAATGCATAAAGGACAACCACCTTTTTGACGCCTTCCAGTTGCAAGTGACAAACAACCCATTGGAACGTCGTATGCTTGGGTCTTGTATAACTGCAGCCTCAGCGTTAATGATTTACCAACAAGATGAACCTTCGCAAAAACTGATTCACGGACTCAAATACTATGGAAAAAAAAGCATAGCAGAATTGTTGGGTAAGGCTATGGCAGAAAAAATTGCACTTTCTCCAAAATATGCAAATATTGACTACATTGTACCTATACCTATTCACAAAAACAAGCAACGGAAGAGAGGGTACAACCAATCTGAACTTATAGCTGCCGAAATAGCCAAAGAACTAAACATCCCTTTGGTTATTGACATGCTTTGGCGTGTATCAGACAACAAGGCACAAGCTAATATGAGTCTGGAGGATAGGCAGAAAAACAAGATAGTATTCCAATTGAAGGACGAGAAATTCTTCGAAAATAAAAGAATTCTGCTGATTGACGATGTATTCACGACTGGAACGACAGTACTATGTTGCGTTGAGGCATTCTCTAATGTCAAGGGAATAAACATTCTCCTCTACACCGCCGCCTCACCTCTTGGCAAATAATAGTATCACTAATTTCGGAAACAAATTTATAGAAATACAAAAAGTGCCACCCTGCAAAAACAGGATGGCACTTTGTAACATTATTAGCAACGACTATTATTTCTTGTTTTGCTCAATAATACTGAGAGCGTGTTCAAGAATAGTAGTATCGTCAAGAGTAACGATGCCTCCGTTAGGACCAGGTTCGATGTGTACACCACATCCACTGCCGTTATCAAACTTCTGAGCACCGAAATAGTTTCTCACTGTGTCAGCCTCAATACCCATCATGTCAGCAATTTTCTGCATACTGCCATGAGGAAGAGCGTCCTTAATTGCGCGGAGTTCGTTGAAAGTAATAGTTTTTGTCATAACATTATAGTTTAATAAATAGATATTTACAATTTTGCGATTGCTATTTTTTCTCGGGGGTAAATGTAACACTTATTTTTGACACTACCAAATTTTTTTGCACTTTTATTTCAACTATTTTTGTCAAGCAGTCAAAAGTGCAATTGACATCAGAACAACAATTGACAAGAACAAACTGACACTCAAAACAATAGTATGCTGAAAAGGAAAATAAAATGAGACTCTACCCCACTTTGTCTTACGCCATATCAGATAGAGCGTTACGGAGAAAAATGCGCCAAGCAGCAATCCAAAGAGAATATCGCCCAAATAGTGAACACCGAGGTATATACGCGACCAACAAACAAGTATGACCCAAATTGAAAACATTAGTGAGCATAGCCAACGACGGATGAAAAGAGAGGTAAGGATTGCAACAGCCGCAGCGTTTGCTGCATGCGAAGAACAGAAGCCGAAATCACCACCAAGATAACCATTAACAGTATGCACCATTCCTGCAAGAGATGGTTCGTGTGAAGGCCGCAGCCTGCAGACGGTATATTTGAAGATGTTGCAGGATTGGTCAGCCAAAAGGACAGCAAGAGCAACCAAGAGAAGGAAAAATAAGGTTTTACGCCACCCCCAAGAACGATACTGACAAAAAATAAGTATAACAAAAAAAGGAATCCACACTATAGTGTCAGAAACGAGAGTAAAGAAACTATCCCAAAAGGGTGAATACCAGCCATTGATAGCTATAGTCAGTTCACGGTCGAGAGTGAGTATGTGGGACAACAGAGGCATAAAGAGTGCAGAAGTGTTCAAACTGGTATAGAAGGTAGTCAGATAGTTTCGACTGCTGATTTGTGAATCCAACCAACTTTGCCATCTTCAAGACGCACCTCAACCCAATCTCCAAGAGAGGACTTTTCAAAGACTTTAGTGCCTTCGTGAATAACAAAGACCTCAGTACCGCTCATATCTGGAGTGCTGCGTGCTGTTTCGCTACCAACCATCACGATGGCTGCAGGATTGTCAAGCACCATATTGCGAGCATGAAAAGCATGTCCGCAGGAAATTGCAAAAAGGACAAGAGAAAAGATGAATAGTCCGAAACCTATCTTACGTAAAATGAGCGTTTTCCCAAAACGAAAGATAAGGAATAAAACCATAGCAAGGAGAAAGAATGCAAGAGCAAAATACGCCCAAAGGTTGGATGTGTATAAAAGTGTGATGCTGGTGTACCACTGTGTTAGGAAGAAAGGTTCGAAAGATTCTATCTTATCGGTTTTGCTGAGGTTTGCAAATTCAAGATTATATTTGATGTCGGAATTTGAAGGGTCAAGTCGCAATGCACGCTCATAATAGAGTATGGCACGTCCAATGTAGCCAGCCTTGAAAAGTGCATTGCCGTAATTGTAGTAAAGCGAAGATGATTCACCTTTCTTGATTAATTGAGCGTAAAGAGAGACTGCCTCTTCATAATTCTTTTGAGCATATGCTTCGGCTGCATCGTTCCATATTTTCTGGTTCTCTGAGATAGCAAAGAGAGGCAAAGAGATTATCAGCAACATTGCTGATAATATGATTGATAAAATGGTATTTTTCATCTTTTTACAGTATCTTCAAATTTTGAAATGAGATTAACAGCCAAAGAATAGGTATGTTCCATTGCACTATTGGCATCGTCGGAAGGCGCATAGCGTTGGAACTCACATTCATTGAGAAGGTCGTTAAATTGTTCAATAGTGTTGGCATCAACTCCATTGGCAGCAAGAGCCTCGGTGATAGTATCCTTGTTGAGGTCAGATAGTGCAATCGAAAGTTTGTCTGATGTGTAACCCCAAAGAGCCTTGAGCACCTCGTCGTAGAATGTCTCCTTATGACCAGAACGCCATTCACGATCTGCAATCTTTAGTCGTTTTCGAGCCACTTTGTTGGCTCCACGGTTCTTCTGTAATGCAATATTTGCATTATCTTTTATCTTTTTGCGGAAAAAGAAGAGCAGTACGACTGTGAGTACAATGATGACAAGATAGCATAACCAATACAAGAGTGAAGAAATTACGTAATCGCTGCTTTGACGGAGTGAGAGTGGATTGTTGTCAAGATAACGAATATCTTTAGCTAACATTTCGACACGTTCTTGATCCTGAACATTCTGCATATCAGCAGAGTTTTCGGCTGGAGCGTCAGTTCCCTTTGTAACATTGAACGATATTTCGTTTGTTGAAAGAGTTTTATAGGTATGTGTATTGATATCGAAATAAGAGATAGCAGTAGCAGGAACAGTAAATTCTCCTTTGTGTCGAGGAATGACAAGATACTCAATAATCTTCTTACCTTGCTGTCCAGAAGTAGTGTTAGTGAAATTGTTAGTCACTTTAGGTTCATAAGCCTCAAAATCTTTTGGAAATTGAAGTTCGGGAGTTTTGAGCATCTTCATATTTCCCGAACCTGATATTGTGACGGTAATCGTGACAGGTTTGTTGGATTCAAGTTCAGTGGCTGAGACTTTGGTGTCCATTTGCAATGAGCCAACAAGACCAGAAAAGTTCGCTGGTTTAGGCTGAGGCAGAGGCGAAACATTTATTATAGTTTTCCCTGTCGTTACAGTCTTCTCTACATCTTGGAACGTGTCGAAAAAACTATCAAAAAAACCTCGCGACTGACGTTGCACTCTCACTCGTATTCCGACAGAGCAGGCAAAATTGTCAACAGTAATGGAACCAGAGTGTTGAGGAAAGAGAATAGCCTTATAAATCTCATAGGTAGCGAAATTCTGTCCGTTGTAACTTTCTCGTTTCATACTACGATTCTGTTGCAACTCAATTTCCTGGACAAGAAAATCCTTGAAGTCAGGCAACTTGACATTTTGCAGTTCGATTACATCGTCCTTTGCGTAGAGTTTGTAAGTAACAAGTATAGCCTCTTGTTCCATCACTTTTGTGCGCGAGAAATGTGCTTTCACAAAAAGACGGTCAGGAGAACCGGCATTCGAGGTTGTGGAGGTTGACTGTCCGCCTGTAGTTCGAGAGGAAGATTGCTGTGCTGCCTTATCCTCGGGAAGTACTTTGATATTAACGGCATTGGAACTATACTTTTGTCCATTAACAACAATAGAGGCGGAGGTGATTGTAAAAGAGCCTTCTTTTAGAGCCTGAAGGGTATAGGTGTAACGTATTTCCTTGCTGGTTGTCACTTGTCCATTGTATATAGACGTGCTTTGCGATGTGGAGGTATAAGGTCCAGCAAGAATGTCAAAGCCATTGACCGAAGGGAGACGAAAATCCTTACCATGTTCGTTGACGGTATAGACCAATTGAAAAGTCTGTCCGACAGCGACTGTGTTTGGTGCCGAAGCAGTAAAAGTCACACCATCAGCCATTGCAGGTATGGTCAAAAGCCATACGATAAGAAGTGTCAGAAATATTTTGATGTTTTGCATTTTGAAATAATGATATCTTAGATTACCAATCTTTGGAGACACGGCGACGCTGACCGACTTTAACTTTCTTGCGTTCCTGCGCATCTTTTTCGTCCTGTTGAAGAGCTTGAAGAATCTGGTCTGCCTGCTCTTTGCTCATTCCACTCTCCTTAGGTTGTTGTTGCTGCTGTTGCTGCTGCTGTTGCTGTTGCTGTTGCTGTTGCTGTTGTTGTTGTTGCTGCTGTTGCTGCTGTTGCTGCTGTTGTTGTTGCTGTTGTTGCTGCTGTTGCTGTTGTTGAAGTTTCTTTTTAGCAAAAGCAAGATTATAACGGGTTTCGTCATCGTCAGGGTTATTGCGAAGAGCCTGCTTGTAGGCTTCTATACTCTCCTGGTAATTTTCGTTCATAAGATAGGAATTCCCGATATTGTGATAGACATGCGCCTTACGTAGTTTGTCGTCGCCAGCAACATCAAGAGCTTTAGCATATTGTAACGCAGCATCCTCATACTTTTTCTGTCGGAAGAGTGCATTTCCAAGGTTAAAATTTGCGGAGAAACTTTCTGGATTCTTGTCCAATGCCTTACGATAATCAATCTCAGCCTCAATATATTCCTTATCTTTATATTTACGATTACCGCTGTTGACATCCATCATCTCATTCTGTGCAACAAGAGTGGAGACAAACAAAGCAAGTGCTACTAATGATAATACCCTTTTCATCTTTCAAACCATTTGAATTTTTTAAGCCATCTGTTTTGGCGTTCTAAAATGAGCAATTCAACGATAAGCAAAGTCAATACAATCCAAGCAAGGATATAAAATTTGTCATCGTAATCGGAATAAGAAAAAGTATCAATCTCACCTTTTTGCATTTTGTCAATCTCGGAGGTCAATGCACGCAGTGCACTATTGCTGTTGGTTGCTCTAACAAAGATGCCATCACCTGCAACTGCGACCTGTTTGCACATCTGTTCATTGAGGGCAGAGACCACGACCTGTCCATTTTCATCGCGCCAAAAATCTGTCGAATGAGGAACAGGGATAGGAGAACCAGCGACAGAACCAACTCCAACAACGTTAACATTTATACCATATTCACTGGCTTTGCGAGCCGCCTCTACAGCATCGTCCTCGTGGTTTTCGCCATCTGTAATAAGAATGATACTTCTACCAATGTCTTGTTTTTCGATATTGCCAAAAGAACGAACAGCCATATCAATGGCAGCCCCGATTGCCGTTCCAGGCACGGGAACTGAGCCAGGATTTATGGTTTTAAGGAACATTTTTGCAGAGACATTATCAGCGGAGAGAGGCATCTGTACGTATGCATCGCCTGCAAAGATGATAAGCCCAATCTTGTCATCAGTCATCTCGTCAATCAATTTGGAAAGCATCATTTTGGCATTTTCAAGACGAGATGGAGAAACGTCGGTAGCACGCATTGAATTAGATACATCAAGGACAAAAATGGCTTCTACGCCTTGGCGGTTTTCGGTTTGCTTGCGCGTACCAAACTGAGGTTGCGCCAATGCAAACACAAGGAATATTAAGGCAAGTATTGTCAATCCGAATTTTACATGAGGTCTGACGAACGAATAATCAGGCATTAAATGGATGAGCAAATCGGGATTGCCGAAAAGCCGCAATTTTTTGCGTTGAAAGTAACATTTGACAATGTAAATACATATCATCAGCAATACAATCAACAGCAAATATAGCATATTTGGATTAGCGAAACGAAACATAAAAGCCTAAGAAAAATTATGATTTACCAAACATTGAAACCCTATCTTCAATTATAAGGGACAGGCACAGGTTTATAAACTGGAATAGCATTGACTGAGACACTTCTCACTTTTTTTGCTTTTGATTTATTTTTTCCTGCAACTATTAGGTATGTTGACACAAAACCACTCATAGGCCTCACCTCATTGCGTTTTTTTTCGGGTACAAGAATGACCTCGTAATTGCGAATTGGGACATAAAGGGAATCCTCAAAAATGACTGAAATGCGAGCCTTGGACGCATAAATGCCTTTTACTTCAACCCTGCCAGAAGGCACGCTATTTCGGCGAAAGCCATCAACCTTAAGGTAAAATTTTTCTCCATTTTTGCTCTCAACAATCAGTGTGTTTGAAACTGTCTGAGCTGAAACTGCCGAGACACAAAGGAGGGCAAAGAACAAAAGCAATATCTTTTTCATCATGGTAATCTTTTCAAAAGTGTATGTCTTAATAAAACTTCGACAAAAAGACAAAGGAATGCACCGAGAAGGAATGGCAAGAAATCTTCGCTTTTGCTACTATATTCAGTGACTTGCAATTTGGTCTTTTCCATCTTGTCAATTTCGTCATAGATAGCGCTGAGTTTTTTAGAGTTTGTAGCACGGAAATAGGCTCCACCAGTCATTGTAGCAATGTCACTAAGGACTTCTTCGTCAATTTCAACAGGAATGTTTTGATAACGAATGCCGAGAGGTGTTTGAAATGGATAAGGAGCGACATCCTTGCTACCAGCCCCAATTGTATAGACACGAATGCCGTATGTTTTTGCTATTTCTGCAGCAGTAATAGGTGCAATATCACCTCTATTATTTGAGCCATCTGTAAGAAGAATGATGACTTTAGATTTTGCTTTGCTCTCCTTAATTCGATTGATAGCATTGGCTAACCCAAGACCAATTGCTGTGCCGTCTTCAATCATACCATACTCTACGCTTTTGAAGAGATTGACAAGAGCGACATGGTCAATGGTGAGTGGACATTGCGTGAAACTTTCGCCTGCAAACACCACAAGTCCAATATTATCATTCGGACGATCCATTGCGAACTGGATTGCTACATCCTTTGCAGCTTCGAGTCTATTTGGCTTGAGATCCTCGGCTAGCATAGTACCAGAAATATCAAGAGCAAGCATAATATCAATGCCTTCTGTAGTCTCTCTGCGGAAACTATTCATAGTCTGAGGTCGAGCCAAAGCCAGAATAATAAAAAATATAGCTAGACATCTGAGAACAAACAGAGAATGAATAAGATACTGTTTGTAACTTTTTGACATTTTGTCAAGCAAACGAAGCGAAGAAACCTGAATGAAGGTTCGGTTGACACGATAACGATAAACATACCAAATGATGAGAGGTATGAGAATCAACAGAAACCAAAGGTATTGAGGTTCATGGAATTTCATTTTGAGTCCTCCTCGATTTTACGGGTGTTCTGGACAAAAATCTTGCCATCCTCGAATGCTTTTTCATTCTCCGCAGGCAGAGGATTCCATTTGGCGAATTTGACAAGATCTGCCAACATAAGGGTCTCTCTCAATAAATCAAGTGGCTCTTTGTCAATAGATATTTTTGTGTTCATTCTCAGTTCGCGTAAGAGGTCGTTGGTTGTTGACTCAACCGCATTGACAGCATATCGCCGACTAACGTATGTTTTGATAATGTCAGTCAACACAGTGTAATATTCCTTATTACGACCTTCCTGCCAAAGTTTTTCTTGACGCAACTGTTCGAGTTGTTCAAGAGCAACTACATCTGCAGGACGATTATCAATGATTTTGATGACATTATTCTCTTTTATTTTGCGTTTAACGTAGTATTTGCGATAAAAGAAAATACTGAGACCGGCAATTACTGCGACAAAAATGACGATAATGACAATACTCAAAAAGAGTTTCCAATCAAATGGGGGTTTATAAATCGGTTTGATATCGCAGATGGCATTTGCCGTATCTACTGGTACATCAACAATTTTAAGAGAGACAGCATTACTGAGAAAAGTATCATTGCCATCGATTACAGGTAACCCATCAATATAGACAAGAGCAGAATCCCAACCAGTGAAGATATATTTGGCTGCTATTCTAACTGTTCCATCATCCTGTTTGGTAGTATCAAAGCCAATAGTCTCAACCAGTTCAAGTCCTGTTGGTACAGAATCCTTAAACACAGGAAAACTCAACTGACGATTGCCAGTAAAAGCAGCTTCGATGCGAAGACATGTTTGGTCTCCAATGAACATAACTAAAGAGTCAAAAGCAGCAGTCACTTGAACAGTCTGAGCTTTGGCTGTGAATGTCAGAGGGAACAGAATTGCTAATATTATCGCTAATCGTTTCATTTTCTCATATTGAAAAGTTGCATAAGAGCTTTGACATAGTCTTCGTCAGTATAGATGCTAACCATATCAACACCTGCTTTTTTCATAGAATTCTGCAGTATGCTTTGTTTTTCGAGCCATTCATGATTGAAAAGTTCGCGAACAGAGAAACTGGAAGTATCAACCACCATCAGTTTGTCGGTTTCAGCATCACGAAGAGTGATGAGCCCTACGTCAGGGAGTTTCACATCTCTCGGGTCATAAACTTGGACTGCCACCATATCGTGTCTGCGGTTGGCTATTTTGAAGGCATCGCTGACATTTCCATAGTCCAAGAAATCACTGATTACAAAGGCAGTACAACGACGTTTGATGGCATTATTAAAGAATTGAACAGCCTGCGAGATATCAGTCAGTTTGCTTTCGGGTTCAAAATCCAACAACTCTCTGATTATATACAATATATGTTTTCTTCCCTTCTTTGGTGGAACAAACTTCTCAATGCGATTGCTGAAGAAGATAACTCCAATTTTGTCATTATTCTGAATAGCAGAGAATGCAATGGTTGCAGCAATTTCTGCCATCATATCTCGCTTAGTCTGCGATACTGAACCAAATATACGACTTGCGGAGACATCAACAAGCAACATAACAGTCAACTCACGTTCTTCCTCAAAAACCTTAACGTATGGACGGTTCATTCGGGCTGTTACATTCCAGTCAATAGCCCTTATTTCATCGCCGTACTGATATTCTCGAACTTCAGAAAAGGTCATACCCCTTCCCTTGAATGCCGTATGGTATTCTCCTGCAAACAGATTGTTAGATAGCCCTCTGGTCTTTATCTCAATCTGGCGAACTTTCTTTAATAGTTCACTGGTTTCCATTATGGCACTTCAACAGCATTGAGAATTTCATTAATAATTTTATCAGAGGTAAGGTTGTTTGCCTCAGCCTCGTACGACAGACCTATACGATGACGGAGTACATCGTAAGCCACAGCTCTGACATCTTCAGGTATAACGTATCCTCTGCGTTTTATAAAGGCGTAAGTACGCGAAGCAAGAGCAAGGTTAATTGAAGCACGTGGTGAACCGCCGAAATCAATCATACCCTTGAGTTCTTTCAATCCATATTCCTCAGGGAAACGTGTAGCAAAAATGAGGTCAACGATATATTTCTGGATTTTCTCGTCCATATAAACCTCACGAACGACATTGCGAGCGTTAATGATATCTTCAACTCTAACAACAGGTTTGACCTCACTGAACCCACCTGCAAGGTGAGCTGCAACGACTTGACGCTCCTCTTCTTTTTTAGGATAGCCAATAACTACTTTGAGCATAAAACGATCGACCTGAGCTTCTGGCAGTGGATAAGTTCCCTCTTGTTCAATAGGGTTTTGAGTTGCCATAACAAGGAAAGGGTTAGGAAGTGCGAATGTCTTCTCACCAATTGTCACTTGATGTTCCTGCATAGCCTCAAGCAATGCACTCTGCACTTTGGCAGGAGCACGATTTATCTCATCGGCAAGTACAAAATTAGCAAACACAGGACCTTGCTTTATGTCAAAACTCTCATTCTTTTGGCTGTAAATCATTGTACCAATGACATCGGCAGGCAAGAGGTCAGGAGTGAACTGAATTCTGTTATACTTTGCATCTATCAACTGGGACAATGTCTTTATAGCCAAAGTCTTTGCCAAACCTGGTACACCTTCCAACAAAATATGACCATCAGAAAGAAGTCCTATCAGAAGGGTCTCTATCAGATGTTTCTGACCAATAATGGTCTGATTCATTCCCATAATCAGAGTGTCAACAAAAGCGCTCTGACGCTCGATTCGCTCGTTAAGCTCTCGAATATCTACAGTCTCCATATTTTTATGTATATTTTATATTTTTTCGGGTGCAAAATTAGTAATTTCTACAATACATTGTTTCATTTTCGTGTTAAATAATGTTGCTTTTGAATCTATTTAACATACCTTTTCTCCAACTCCTTCGCATATTGCAGACAATCAGGGTTTGAAGTATCTATCAACCTCTTATCTATTTTTGGAATTTTAATAATCATTCCTGTATTAATCTGAGCAGGATTTCCCAATTGATCACGATTTGCTAAAAAAACGTAAATCCAAAAATCCTTACTTCCATAAGCGCGCAACGCTATCATTGTCAATCTGCTGCCATCACGTACTGTTTCTGTCCCTTGAATCACACTGTAATCAACGTTTATTTTGCGCATCTGCTCAATATTCAGTTTTCCATTTGAGTCCGTCTCTCTTTCAATTGTTTTAGCACTTTGCACCTCACTTTCATTAATCGTAGCCATTGATAGTTCTGTTTCCTGCTTGATGCTATCCTTCGATGTATCTTTCTCGTAAGAGACAACAGATTCTTTATCCTTTGATAGATTGATTATTTCGTGAGTTTCGGCTTGTGTTGTCTTCTCCTGTTTGACATCTTTCACATAACGCTTCCAATAAATTATTCCGAGAATTATCCCAAGAAGCACTATAGATGACAAAAATATTCTACCCACCTTTCCTCCATAGGTCATTTCTTTCTTCTTTATCTCATCTTCAAGATAGTTATCACTGTTATTTGTAATTGGTGTATAAATAGATATTTTAGGTTCTTCAATCTTTTCCTCTTCAGGTTCTTCAATCTTTTCCTCTACAGACTCTCCAATCTTTTCCCCTTCAGACTCTTCAATCTGTAAAACAGAGGGTAAGCCATTGATGTCAGCAATAAGACTCTTTAGCACCTCTGCTTCTTCACTCAGTTTCTTCATTCTCGAAGATGCCACATATTCATCACCACCTTCCTCGGCAGGGTCATCTTCTTCTGAAGGGGTATCAGACAACTCTACGACCTGCAGATGTGCCAACGGATCATTTACCATTTCCGCAAATAACTTGTCAGCTGTAAATGATATTTTGTTGTGTGCAGGTATATCTATCGTCTCTCCTCCGTTGATGTTTATGCTTTTTCTTGTCTTGACGCTGACCAATTTAAAAGTTCCAAGACCTTTGATTTTAACCAATTGGTCTTCGTTTAGTCCCTGAAACAATGCTTCATTGAATCGTTCAAGAAAGAGACGAATATCCGCACGACTGACCCCCGTACGCTCCGACATTGATGATATGATTTCGTTTTTCGTCATCTCACCTTATTTAATCAGATTCTTTATGGTTGTTGATGCTTTAAACCCCACTACAAGTTTTGGTGGTATCAGCATACGTTTACCGGTCAATGGGTTGAACATTATTTTCTGCTCTTTTTCTCTCACATTAAACGAACCCAAATCCAGCATCTGAGCACCTTGTTTTTCAACAACACTCTTGCGCGTTATATCAACAAAAACATCCAACAACGCCTGACACTGTTTCTGTGACATTTCGGTTTTCTCAGCCAACGAAGTCAATAGTTCCTTATGGTTCATTTTTCAACGTATTATTCTGCCAAAAAGTTCAAACTCGCTGGCATCAGTTATTTCTGTCTTGTATATTTCTCCCGTTTCAATTCCCTCAGCTTTTTCAACAAAGACCTCGCAATCAACCTCTGGCGAATCCCACCCTGTTCGTCCAACGAACCAATCATCTTCTTCCCGGTCTATGAGAACATCTGTCATTGTACCTATCCTTGCACGATTAACCTCTTCGGATATACTTTGTTGCACCTCCATTAACATTGACAGGCGACGTTGTTTTTCATAATCCGACACGTCATTCTTGTAGTGCAAAGCCGAATATGTACCCTCCTCCTCAGAATATGCAAAAGCGCCCATACGTTCAAACCTCATTTTTCGCACGAAATCCACCAATTCATTAAAATCTTCTTCGGTCTCGCCTGGGTGACCAACCATTAGTGTTGTTCTCAGGCCAATTCCAGGCACCTCGCTTCTCAACCTCTTAACGAACTCAATGGTCTGTTGCTTGTCAATATTCCGTCGCATCAACCCAAGTATATGATTCGAGCAATGCTGCAAAGCGACATCCAGATAAGGACAAACTTTAGGATTTTCGCGCATAACCTTCAGCAAGTCATACGGGAAGTGTGTAGGATAAGCATAATGCAGTCTTATCCATCTGATTCCATCTATCTCGCTGATTTTCTCGACCAGCTCAGGAAGCATATTCTTATGTGTCAAATCCAACCCATAATAGGTCAAATCCTGCGCAATCAACTCTAATTCTCTTACACCCTTCTGTGCCAGTTGCCGAGCTTCATCCAGCACATCTTCCAACATTCTTGACTTATACTTGCCCACTATCAATGGTATAGCGCAATATGAGCAACTTCTATCACACCCCTCAGCAATTTTAAGGTACGCATAATGTTTAGGTGTAATCAATTCTCTCTCCCACTCGCCACACAGACTATTCTTTTCCGTACAACAATCCAATATGCCATTCCAGTCAAATTTTCCGTACCACCCATCAACCTCTGGGATTTCTTGTTGCAACTCTTTTCGGTATCTTTCGCTGAGACACCCCATCACAAACACCCGTCCAACCAATCTGCGTTTTTTCATCGCAGACACTTCCAATATCGTATTGACAGACTCCTCTTTTGCATCACCGATAAATCCACATGTATTGATAACAACAATTTCGCCTCGCACTTTTTCTGCATCATTAAACACAGCAAAGCCAGCTTTTTTGAAACGAGCCATCAAGCGCTCAGAATCGACGAGGTTCTTCGAGCAACCTAATGATATTATGTCAACCCTGCCTTTTATCATCCGAACAAAGACTCTACGAACGACTCTTTGTTGAACACCTGCAGATGATCAATTCCCTCGCCCAGTCCTATGTATTTAACAGGAATTTTGAATTGAGCTGAAATGCCAAGCACCACACCACCCTTCGCTGTTCCGTCCAGTTTTGTAACAGCAAGGGACGAAACTTGCGTTGCCTTAGTAAACTGCATTGCTTGCTCGTATGCATTCTGTCCTGTACTGCCGTCCAAGACAAGCATTACATCGTGTGGTGCGTCAGGCACGACTTTCTTCATTACGTTCTTGATTTTAGTCAACTCATTCATAAGAGCCACCTTGTTATGCAGACGTCCAGCCGTGTCAATTATCACCACGTCAGCATCATTAGCCTTTGCAGAAGAAAGTGTGTCGAATGCGACAGACGCTGGGTCAGCGCCCATATTCTGTTTAATAACGGGGCATCCAGTACGTTCGCCCCACACTTGCAGTTGTTCAATGGCAGCAGCCCTAAAAGTATCAGCTGCACCAAGATAGACTTTTTTGCCAGCTTGTTTATACTGGTATGCCATCTTGCCTATGGTAGTGGTTTTGCCCACACCGTTTACACCAACGACCATAATCACGTAAGGCTTGGCTGGCAATTCATCCTCAAAAGACAGCACATTGCCACTATTATTTTCGGACAACAACTCACCGATAACAGTTTTAATTGTCTTGTTCAGTTCGTCTGTGCCGATGTATTTCTGGCTTGACACTCTATCTTCTATCCTTTTTATAATATCAAGAGTTGTCTCAACTCCGACATCAGAAGTCACAAGTGCCTCTTCCAGATTATCCAAGACTTCCTCGTCAACCTTGTCCTTTCCTACCACTGCACGAGCGACCTTCTTGAAGAAACTCTCCTTTGTCTTCTGCAGACCTTCGTTTAGCACTTCTTTCTTCTCTTTATTTCCAAATAGTCCCCAAAAACCCATAAACTCAATAATTGATATTTTGATTATACTGACTGCAAAATTACTATTTTTTTTTCATACGACCAAACATTTTCGTCTGTTTTTTTCTTCATAATATGATAATTTTTTCATACCTTTGCACAAGGATTTTCACACACAATCAGAAACATCATTTTATAATTATCAAGCGATGAAACAGGCACTTATAAAACTTTCAATTTTCCTATTTTTCGTCCTTCACTTCTCATTTTCTTCTGCCTTGGGCATTCAAACACTAATTAAAAATAGGATTACAGGACATTTCGACCCTGTCGAAGACCCCTCATTCGTACTTATTTTGTCAGAAGAATACCCCATCAAGCCAATGTATGTTCACCGCATTGTTTTTGATGCCTATTTGCAAATGAGAGAAGCAGCACAACGAGACAGCATTGAAATTCCTATCGTGTCTGCCACAAGGAGTTATGACCGACAGAAAGAGATTTGGGAATACAAATGGAAAACATTCAGAGGCACACCTTATGAAAAGATTACCAAAATCCTCGAATTTTCCTCTATGCCGGGCACATCACGTCACCATTGGGGAACAGACATTGACCTATGCTCCGTCGAAGATATAGACTGGACAACACCTCAACTCCAAAAGACGCTCGAATGGCTCAAGGAAAACGCACACAAATATGGTTTTTTCATGCCATACGATGACAATTCCAAGCGTCCTGGCTACAAATACGAACCTTGGCATTGGAGTTATTACCCAATCTCAGATTTTTACACTGAATATTACCGCAAAATGATTACCTACGAAGATATACAAGGCTTTCATGGTGACAATCTTGCAAAAGAACTTGATGTCATCAATCGCTACGTCTTAGGCATCGCCAGCCACTAATTACGTTTTTCACAACGTCTGACAATGACAATGCTCACCTCGTACAACAAATACAACGGCAACGTAACCAACATCAACGTAACGGCATCACCTGTTGGCGTTATGACAGCAGAAAGGATTAACAACCCCACAAAAGCATGTCGTCTGAATCGACCCATCATTTTTGCATCAATTACCCCTACCATAGCGAGGAACCACGCCAGGACAGGCATTTCAAACAACACCCCCAATATAAGCGACAGCAACAGTAAAGTCGAAATATATGACCCCAAGGAAATCTGATTAACTACCATCGGGTCAACCTGATATTCAACAAGAAACCTGAAAGTAATCGGAAAAATAATAAAGTAATTCAACAATATTCCCAACACAAAAAGAACTATGCCACCAACAATCAAACCAACTGAATAGCGTCTCTCGTTATCGTACAATGCTGGAGCGACAAATCTATAAAATTCAACTATAATCAATGGCATAGCACACACAAGACCAATCACCAACGACACCTCCAAATGTATCATAAACTGAGAAGCCAATTCAATGTTGATAAAACAAACCTCCTGCGGCTCAATACCTAATATCCTATATAGAATGAAATCAGACCTTGCCGGTGCAAACAGAATATTGAACAACTGTTCTTTGAGAAAAAAAGCCACTATCGACAATACAAATATTGCCGACAAACTGCGTATCAATGTTCCTCTGAGAACCTCTAAATGGTCCCAGAATCCCATTTCTTCTTTTTGCCCCATTACAGAGTCCTATTTCTTGTCGTTATCATTTTTCTCCTCGTCGGCAACACCATTCACCCCATCCTTGAACGACTTAACTCCCTTGCCAAGTCCTTTCATCAGTTCAGGAATTTTTCTGCCACCAAATAATAGCAGCACGACAAGAACAATAACTACGATTTCAGGAGTTTGAATCATTAACAACATAACTAAATATTTTTAATATGACCAAATCATTTACTGTAACTCAAGAATTAACTGCCAAAGTCATCGGTTCCGGCACACTTCCAGTTCTCGCCACGCCAGCACTTGCTGCATGGATTGAGAATGTTGCCACCCTCGCAACGGCAGAACTACTTTCGGACGACGAGACCACTGTCGGCACAAACATCAACCTCGACCACCTCCGCAAATCACTTGTAGGCGAGACAATAAGAGTCACCGTCAAACTACTTAACCGAAACAATCGACAACTAACCTTCGCAGCCGAATGTCACAACAACGAAGGGATACTCGTCGGCAAAGCTACCCACACACGTTTCATTGTCAACATCGAACGCTTTATGTCTCCACACTGACACCTAAAGCTACGTTCTCAGCAAAAAAGCAGAGCCAGACTAAAAACCTACCGAAACCTTAAAATTAACCATAAATCCAGACAGGTAATTAGGGACGGCATATTGGGTATCATTGACATCAGTCACCCAATAGTACGAATTGACATTACTGATATTGAAAAGGTTCAGGAACTCCAATGTCAGCCAAAAATTCTCCACCGGTTGGTTCTTCTTGAACCATTTTTCACGGCCCTTCATAAAACCTCTTGAAGCACCAATATCAACTTTATTATAAGCCTTCGAACGATAAACAGCCTTATACCGCTCTTCATGTGGAGCTCCGAAAGGCAATCCGTCCGACCATACGAATTTAAGATAAACCTTATACTCAGGATGGTTAGGGACATAATCCTGGAAAAAAACGGATATGTTATACCTCTGCTCGTTAGGTCTCGAAATCCACTGTGGTTCAATTTCGCCAAGGTATGTGCCCGTATTACTATAAGCGGAATAATGGTCACCAATGATATTCTCCCTCACCCTCATCCACGAGAACGAAATCCACGAATCAGTGCCTGGCACAAACTCGCCAAAGAGTTTCAAATCAAATCCTGCCGAATATGCCGTTGCATCGTTAACTCCTGAATATCTGATTTTCAGATTATCGACATAATAACTTATAACCCTATCTGCCGGTTTATAATACCCCTCCAAAGTCAATTTAAAAGGACGCCCCCACGCACGAAAATTATAATCTATACCGACTACAGCATGCCACGTTCTCTGTGCTTTGATGTCACTGTTCAGCGCCACCTTGTTATTGCCATATTCGTCAGCCACCTCTTGCCTTAACTCCTTATAAAAAGGTGCTTGATAATACATTCCGCCAGCGAGTCTAAAATCAAAATCAGCCTTTTCCCAATCGGGAGTAAACGTAATCATAGCCCTCGGTGATACAAGGAACTCATTATTCCACGACCACCAGTTTCCCCTCACTCCGACCATAAAATTCCAGACACCACTGCTTGCCAAAAGTCTATATCTCTCTTGAACATACATCTGTAGTCTATGATTTCTTTGATTAGCATCCGAATATAGGTTATAAATCACATTTACATTCTTTCCATCGTATGGTAACGAATAGCCGGAAGAATCTCTGCTTTCCCATTCCGAAATTCTATCCAACACCAACTCATACTGATAACTCACACCCCAACAGAGTCTATTGTCATTTTTCTTCCACTCTCCGACATGTCCCACATTCACGACCGTAGCACTCAACCTATTTCGGGCGTGTTCATGAAAAGTGCCAATTCCAATATCTGTCACATCATCATCCGAGCTGCCACCCATTTGAATATCTGCCAATGAATACTCACCTGTAATATCATAAGTTTCACGTTCATCAGTGCTGAAAGCACTTATATTCAAGCCCAACTTAATCTCTTTTAAAGGCTTGTATGTAACTCCGAAAGCACCGAAATACGTTCTGAACACATCGTATTCCGAGCCTCTAAAATCGACTGTAAAAGAGTGAGCATCAGAGACAGTACCGAATGAAGTATTTCGTTTCTTAGGCACAAACTTATAATAATTCAAAGAAATGTTACCCAAGAATCCGAAATCGATTTTATCACCAACTTTCCAAGTCATATAAGTCTGATAATCTCCATAATAAGGGGAATACTCACCTTTAGTATCCATAGTACCAAGCAAAGTCTGCACCGTTTTGAACCTCACACCGTGCATCTGCGTAAAATTTTTTCCAGAAACCCCAACGAACACTGTTGCACCTTGTAGAGAAGCTGAAACATTAGCCTCAAATTTTTTAGGCTTTCTATAGGTCACATCAAGGACAGATGCTGATTTATCACCATACGTTGCATCAAAACCTCCAGACGAAAATTTTACTGCTTCGACCATATCTGGATTTATGATACTCAATCCCTCCTGTTGACCGCTGCGTATCAGCAACGGTCTATAAACCTCAATACCGTTGATATAAACGCTATTTTCGTCATAATTACCACCACGCACTGAATACTGCGAACTCAATTCGTTAGTTGAATTGACGCCAGGCATCATAGTCAACATTCCTTCAATACCCCCACTGGCACTACCTGGCATCACCCTCACATTCGACAAATCGAGTGTCTGCATTGCAGTATTTTGACGAGTCTGAGCCTTAACTTCCACCGCATCAAGCATAGCGGTATCCAGTTTGAGTTTAACCTGCAGATTGTATGCCCTTTCATTACCAACCTTATATCGTCTATATGCTGTTTTGTAACCGACATAGGAGAATTTCAAGTAAATACTATCAGCCAAACTCATAGAGACCTCATAATAACCTTTATCATTGGTAATAGTTCCCCCTGTTTCACCATTAGACGTCTTTGTCTGAACAGTTGCCGTCTCTATTCCTCTGCCATGTTCATCGAGCACATACCCACGCACATACACTTTTTGTGATAACATATCAACCACAAAAGGCACAAGCAACAATATGAGTACAAGTCTTTTCAAAATCAATTCAAATCAGAAACATCCAACTGCAATCTGGCAAATTTCAAGATAAGAGTTTTGACTCCAGAATTCTCAAATTTAACCACAGCTCTTGCATTATCTCCGTTGCCTTCAGTTGACAGTACCTCACCTTTGCCAAATTTTGAATGGACCACTTTCATTCCTACTGTAACGCTATCCAAAGTCTCAACGTTCTGTATAAAATTCTTCGTTTCATTCTGTCGCGAAGAATCATAATCTAACTTAGCACATTTTTTCCAACCACTTTCTTGCATAGTTCGTGGCAGATTCAGATACTCAGCTTCGATGTCATACAGGAAACGACTTGGTTCAGAGAACATTCTCTGACCATTGACATACCTACTTTTTGAGAAAGAAATGAAACACATCTCTTTGGCTCTGGTTATTGCCACATACAGAAGACGTCTTTCTTCTTCGATTTCACTTGGGGTAAGAGACATTCTGCTTGGTAACAGGTTCTCCTCAACACCCGACACAAACACAACATTAAATTCCAAACCCTTTGCAGCATGCATTGTCATCAATGTCACAGTATCTGTTCCTTCTGTTTTAGAATTATCTTGGTCAGTTATAAGCGAAATTTCACTTAGGAACTCAGTGATTCCTATCTCAGTATTACCATCATTCACCCTCTTTTCGCAAAATTCGAGCACAGACCCTTCAAATTCCTGCAGATTCTCGAACCTTGAAATTCCCTCGGGTGTCGTATCCAACGCTGCGTCCGCCAACAATTTGCTTTCGTTCATCAAACTTTTGACAACACTATGTGCATCAGCCTCCAACGACAATTCTGAATGACGTTTAATAAATTCACCAAACTGCATTATTTTTTTCTGTGTTCCAACATTCAGTTCATTACTATAAATTCCGGGCTGACACAATATGTCAAGCATATCAACATTCATATTCAACTCTTTTGCCCTCAGAATTTTCTCCAATGTAGTCTGCCCTATTCCACGGGCTGGCACATTGATAATTCTTTTCAAAGCCTCAACATCTTCGTGATTTACTACGAGCCTGAGATATGCCGTAATATCTTTTATCTCCTTTCGTTGGTAAAAAGACAGTCCACCATAGATTTTGTAAGGCATCTTCTTTCGTCTAAAGCAATCCTCCAACACACGACTTTGAGCATTAGTTCTATACAACACTGCAGTCTCGGCATACGACACAAAATGTCGATTCACCAGTTTCTGGATTTCCAGCGCAATCTCCTCAGCCTCCATCACATCGTCCATACATTGGCTTACTTTTATAGGACTTCCGATGCTATTCTTGCTAAAAATCTTTTTGCGTATTTGATTTCTGTTTTTCTCAATCAGTGAATTTGCCGCATTAACAATAGTTTGTGTTGAACGATAATTCTGCTCAAGTTTGAACAACTTACAATCAACAAAGAGATTCTTGAACGAAAGGATATTCTCGATTTCAGCACCACGAAACGAATAAATGCTCTGTGCATCATCTCCAACCACGCATATATTGCCATATTTTCTTGCCAACATCGTCACAATTCTGTGTTGGACAGCATTTGTGTCTTGATACTCATCCACCAGAATATATTGAAATCTCTCTTGGTATCTTTCCAACACGTCTGGATATTTGATAAACAACTGAGCGGTATGCATCAACAGGTCATCAAAATCCATTGCATTAGCCTCGTGCAACCTCTGCTGATACAGCTCATAAATTCGGTACAACATCGGTCTGCCGTATCGGATATCAGACAATCGTGCCTCGTTATTGTTAGCATATTCTGGAGCATCAATCAGGCTATTTTTAGCGGCTGAAATTCTGTTCTGCACAACATTTGGCTTATAAGTCTTATCGTCAAGGGCAAGTTGCTTAATAATACTCTTGATAAGGCTCTTGCTATCAGAAGTATCATAAACCGTAAATTGCGGGTTGAAGCCAATTTTTACCGCTTCAATCCGCAATATTCTCAAAAAGATGGAATGGAAAGTACCCATCCAAATCAACCTGCTCTGCTGCGAACCTACCACACCTTGAATTCTGTCTCGCATCTCTCTTGCAGCCTTGTTAGTGAATGTCAGAGCCAAAATGGAACAAGCAGGGATACCTTGTTCGATGAGGTATGCTATCTTGTAAGTAAGCACTCTTGTCTTGCCAGAACCCGCACCTGCCACTATAACGGATGCTCCGTCAGTGTTTTCGACGGCGGCAAGTTGTGATGGGTTGAGCAGTTGAGCATAATCCATCAGAATTCACAATTGTTTGGAGTTCTTGGGAATGGAATGACATCTCTGATGTTCTGCATACCAGTCACAAAAAGCATCAAACGCTCAAATCCCAAGCCGAATCCACTATGAGGGACAGTTCCAAAACGTCTTGTGTCAAGGTACCACCAGATATCCTTATCAGGGACACCCATCTCCTTAGCTCTACGAGCCAGTTTCTCGTAATCTTCCTCACGCTGCGAGCCTCCGATAATTTCGCCAATTTTAGGGAAAAGCACATCCA
This sequence comes from Candidatus Minthenecus merdequi, assembly GCA_018064385.1. Lineage (GTDB taxonomy): Bacteria > Bacteroidota > Bacteroidia > Bacteroidales > Paludibacteraceae > Aphodosoma > Aphodosoma merdequi. Next base: position 3,997 of record JAGHVI010000089.1, on the reverse strand, counting down.
TTGCCCTTACTGTCTTACCATCATCATTCTGTTTCATATAGAACGACTTAATCTCTTTTGGATAGTCGGTCAAAATCACAGGTCTCTTGAAATGCTCTTCAACAAGGTATCTCTCGTGTTCAGACTGGAGATCTGTTCCCCAATCCACAGGGAACTCGAATTTACGACCATTGCGGACAGCTTCTTTCAGTATTTCGACACCTTCAGTATATGTAAGTCTTTTGAAGTCATTATTCACCACAAAGTTCAGTCTTTCAATCAACTCCTTATCAAACATATTGCAAAGGAACTGAATATCGTCAGAACATTTTTCCAAAGCCCAACGAACGCAGTATTGGATAAAATCCTGAGCCAAAGTCATATTGTCATCGATTTCATAGAAAGCGATTTCAGGTTCAATCATCCAAAACTCGGCCAAATGGCGAGGAGTATTTGAGTTTTCGGCTCGGAAGGTAGGACCGAAAGTATAAATTTTGCCTAAAGAAGTTGCAGCGAGTTCACCCTCCAATTGACCAGAGACAGTCAACGACACAGACTTACCAAAAAAGTCGTCAGAGTAATCAATCTTGCCTTCATCGTTCTTCTTAAGGTTATAGAGATTTTTAGTTGTCACTTGGAACATCTGTCCAGCGCCTTCACAATCGGAACCAGTTATCAGAGGGGTATGAAAATAGAAATATCCATGCTCGTGAAAATACGTATGGATTGCTATTGCCATATTGTGACGGATTCTGAATATAGCGCCAAAGGTGTTTGTTCTTGGACGTAAGTGTGCGATTTCGCGCAGATATTCCATAGTATGACCTTTCTTTTGCAATGGATATTTTTCAGGGTCAGCGGTACCATAAATCTGTATCTCATCAGCTTGTATCTCGACACTCTGACCTTTACCCATTGACTCAACCAACTTTCCATTTACAGAAAGGCTTGCACCTGTGGTGATTGGTTTGAGGAACTCTTCACCAAACTTTTCAATATCAACGACAATTTGGACATTATTGATAGTTGAGCCATCGTTCAAAGCAATAAAACTTACGTTTTTGTTTCCTCGTCTTGTTCTTACCCAACCTTTGACGTTAACAGTTTGACCATAGTCAGTACGTTTGAGCAAATCAACAATCTCAATTCTTTTTAAGTTTTTCATATATTCAAAAATCAAAAGGGCGGGCATTCAGCTCCCGCCCTAAAATATATACAATGTGTAAATCTTACTTATGATATGTTTCACGGCTGTGTTCGTTGCCACCTACGGTGCTCATCACACAACGGAAACCGAGGTCGTTACGGCACTGTTTTTCTTCAAGGGCACGACGACGAGAAGGGTTAATCCAAATTGGGCGATCATTCCAACCGCCACCTTTATAGACACGCTGAGTTTTGGTAATCATATTAGCTTTTTCCAAAGCAGAAGCGTTTTCATATACGAGGACAGAATCCTCGATAGCAGACTCCTTGTCGCCATCCTTGTAGTCACGGTAATCGCCGCCAGTCTTAGAGATTCCACGTTCAGCAATTATCACCTTTCTCATAGAATCACGTTCAACAGGGCTGAGGTACGAGAAATGTTTGGTCAGCATATTTTCTGCATAAACAGAATCAGACTCGAACTCATTACCACGGAAGGAATTGACGTCATCCTGATTATTTGAAACAGAACGATAGACATCCTTTACCCACTCATTCACATTACCAGCCATATTATACAAGCCGTAAGCATTAGGCAAGAAGAAATTAACAGGGACAGTCAAAGTATTGTTAATCTGAATACCGATAGGGTCGCCACGGCCACGGCGACAATTTGCGAGGAACTCACCTCTGGTTTTCTTTTGGTCGAGCGAGCGCATTTGGTCGCCCTGCCAAGGATAAGTGTTCAACTGGAGGTACATTCCATCGACAGTTTCAACACTATAAGCAGCATACTCCCACTCCATTTCAGTAGGGAGACGAACGAAAGCATCATACAATGCACCATCCAAAGCCACTTTCCACTCGTTAGGGTCAATTACGCCATCCAAATTAGCATCGTAAGCCTCATTACCTTCCCAGTCGAAATAGAGTTCAGGGATTTCGACCTCTTCATAGCCATAGTGGTTAGCCTCTTCCTGAGAAATTTCCTGAGCCTTGCTAACAATATCTTCGACTTCTTCAGCAAAAGAAGGGCTATTGATATAAGCGACATATTCACGGGCATGCTTAGTTGTAAACGCATACAGATAGAAAGAGTCAGGGACGTGTTCTCTAATCTGAGCATTAGCCATTTCCAGAGGTTTGAAAGGAATGATTCCTCTCATAATCAATTCGTTCTCATTGATACGGTCGGTACGCCACTCGCAGTAAGCGGTAGCCTGCACCCAACTGACGCCAACAACTGGATAATAACTATATGCTACGTGTGAGTAATAATTTTCGACGTAAGGTTCGTTGTAAGCCAACTCTCTACGCCATACGGACTCGTCTGGCAGAGCCAACACGATTCTGCGAGGGTCATGTTTCCATATCACGGAAGTCCACGCAACATACTCACGCCAATTGAGGTTAGTAACCTCAAACTCATCCATATAAAAACCTGAGGCAGCGACTCTTTTCTTCGAGTTATTGTCGGGCGAAGAAAGCATTTCAGCGTTCTGACCACGAATAGAGGTAGCGACTGGAATATAAATCATTCCGTTTGGACATTTGCCATGGTACATGGTGTTAACATTAAAGAAACCTGCATCAGGCTGGTTGTATTTCCAACCAGTTTTTTCAGAAGATGTGTACATTGAGTTTCTGTTACACCCCATAAAAAGCAATCCAATTCCGCTAAATAGCAGAACCAAAACTTTTGTCATTGATTTCATATTGCTCATTATTACTATATTAACTTGATTAGTGCATTTCACAATTTAGTGCGACAAAGATACAAAAAATAATTGATATAAAAACCATTTTCCAATTTTTTTTTCTATCTTGCGAAAAAAATATTTCCATGTCAAATTTTTTTACTATCTTTGCACGCTGAAAAGGCATCTGTATTATGAACGTTCCAGCCCATCAATTTATTGTGTTGAAAGGTCGTTTAATCAATCTTGCGACACCGCTCGTAATGGCAATCATCAATGCTACGGGCGACTCATTCTACTCATCTTCACGCAATTCGACAAAAGACGAGTTGAAATTTCGCATTGAAGATGCCGTATCTCAAGGTGCTGACATTCTTGACATTGGGGGATGTTCTACGAGACCTGGAGCCACTCCTGTTGGAGAAGAGGAGGAGTTAGAACGCATTGCACAAGCATTCACAACAGTTCGTTCAGTTGCCGGTGAGTACCCGACATCTGTTGACACATTTCGCGCCTCAGTTGCCCGCCTTGCCGTCAACGATTTTGACTGTGACATCATCAACGACATCTCGGCTTATTCACTCGACCCTGATTTATTTTCTACCATCATTCAACTTCAACGTACATATATACTTACACATTCCACAGGGATTGCTTGTGCAAATGACATTAGAATGTCCGACAATACTCCCGAAGATAAATTTCTTGCGTCTGTTCTTCAATTTTTCGCTAAAAAAATTGATAATCTTCGCTCAGCTGGGTTTAGCAAAGACATCATTGTAGATCCCGGTTTTGGGTTTGGCAAGAATCTCCAACAAAATTATACGCTTCTGCGCAACCTCTCACTTTTACGCTGTTTCGATGAGCCGATTTTGGCAGGTCTATCTCGCAAATCGATGATTTACCATCCGCTCAACATCACAGCAGAACAGGCACTCAACGGCACAATTTCGCTCAACACTCTTGCACTTGCCAATGGTGCAAACATTCTTCGTGTTCACGATGTTGCTGAAGCAGTTCAAATCAGACAACTATATAAAGGGTGGTTCTATTAATTATGTTTTTAAGTTGCAAGGCGGATGGTTCATAATTGGACGCTTTTGAATTTATTTTTTGATAAATTACGCTGCACCTCAGCAAATGAGCAAGCTCTTTGCTTTCGGTTTGCAGTAATT
>JAGHVI010000091.1 GCA_018064385.1 Candidatus Minthenecus merdequi | reverse complement strand
CGCTGCACCTCAGCAATACAAGCAAAGTTTGATTGCTTTCGGTTTGTCGTCAGTTGCTAAAGCGACTTCCTTCGCACCTCAGCAATACAAGCAAAGCTTGATTGCTTTCGGTTTGTCGTCAGTTCAGTCGGTCACAATGCCCGCATTGCTTACTTCCTCCGCACAGCAATCTGCTAAAAATAAACTTCAAAATCGTCTCGACCTAATTACTAGAACCACACTTATAAGTTAACCTGAAATACACTGAACACACAGAACAAACGGAATAATCAATACAAAAATTCTAAATATAATGGACAAGCTATTATTTTTGGGCGATGAGGCTATCGCACAGGCAGCAATTGATGCTGGTCTTTCAGGCGTTTATGCCTACCCAGGAACTCCTTCAACAGAGATTACAGAGTTCATACAGGACTCGAAAATGGCTCGCGAGCGTGGTATTCGCAGTGAGTGGTGTGCAAACGAGAAGACAGCTATGGAGGCAGCTCTCGGTATGAGTTATGCAGGCAAGCGTGCAATGTACTGCTGCAAACATGTAGGTGTTAATGTAGCTGCAGACTGTTTTGTAAACTCAGCCATCACTGGTGTGAACGGTGGTTTGATTTATATCGCTGCAGACGACCCTTCGATGCATTCATCACAAAACGAGCAGGATTCGCGTTTTTATGCGAACTTTGCATTCATCCCTGCTTTGGAACCTGCTTCGCAACAGGAGGCATACGACATGATTCACTACGGCTTTGACCTTTCAGAGAAATTCAAAGAGCCAGTAATGATGCGTATCACAACTCGTATGGCACACTCACGTGCAGGTGTTACACGCAAAGCAGAGGTTCGCAAACAAAATGAGCGTTCACTTCCTCAGGACAAAAAGCAATTTATTCTGTTGCCTGCAATTGCTCGCAAACAATACAATGCTCTTCTTGCAAAACAACCAGACATCATCAAAGAGTCTGAGACAGCAGGATGGAACAAATATTTCGATGGAGAAAACAAGAAACTCGGTATCATCACTTGCGGTATAGGCTACAACTACCTTATGGAGAATTTCCGTGAAAAACAATGTCCATATCCAGTAGTAAAGATTCAGCAGTATCCATTACCACAGTGCATGATAGAAAAGCTCTACAACGAGTGTGACGAAATCCTCGTACTTGAAGAGGGTCAGCCACTAGTTGAACAGCAGATTCGCGGCTTTATGAACAACGGCAAGCCTATCCATGGTCGTCTTGATGGAACACTCTCACGTGTAGGTGAATTGTCACCAAACATGGTAGGCAAGGCTCTCGGTTTGGAAATTGAAGGTGGTTTGGAGATACCTGCGCTTGTTGCGCCACGTCCACCAAAACTTTGCGATGGTTGTCCACACGTTGACTCATATACTGCATTAAACGAAGCAATGAAGTCATTCCCTGGCGGTCGCGTATTTTCAGATATTGGATGCTATACACTTGGTGCTCTTCCTCCATTCGAGGCAATCTACTCAACCGTTGATATGGGTGCATCAATTACAATGGCAAAGGGTGCATCAGAAGGCACACTGCTTCCTTCAGTAGCAGTTATTGGTGACTCAACATTCACTCACTCAGGTATGACAGGTCTTCTTGACTGCTGCGTTGACAATGCCAATGTAACAATCATCATTCTTGACAACGAGATTACAGGTATGACAGGTTCGCAAAAATCTTCTGCAACAGGTCGTATTGAGAGCATCTGTACAGGTATGGGTGTTGCACCTGAGCATATCCGCGTGATTAATCCACTCAAAAAGAACCATGATGAGAACGTTGCAATAATGAAAGAGGAGATTGGTTACAAGGGTGTTTCAGTAATTATTCCACGTCGCGAGTGCATTGTTGCAATGAACAAGCGACTCAAGGCAGAGCGTGCTGCAAAGGAAAAAGCCGCAAAGCAGAACTAATTATTCACCAATTAAGCGATAAAAAATTATGAAAATAGATATCATTCTTTGTGGCGTAGGCGGTATGGGAGCCCTCTCGTCAGCAGCAATCATCTCAAAAGCAGCTCTTGATATGGGTTGGTATATGAAACAGGCAGAGACTCACGGAATGAGCCAGCGAGGAGGTGACGTTCAGTCACACCTTCGTCTTTCAGACCAGCCTATCAACTCAGACCTTATACCTGAAGGTCAGTGCGATATCATCCTCTCTGTTGAACCAATGGAGGCACTTCGCTATCTGCCATTCCTCAACAAGAAGACCGGATGGGTAATTACCAACTCCACTCCATTCATCAACATACCAAACTACCCTAGTATTGAGGCAGTTGAGGCAGAAATCAAAAAGATTCCTAACCACATAATGTTCAATGCTGATGAAGTAGCAAAAGAGGCAAACAATCCAAAAGGTACCAATATGGTTGTTCTCGGTGCAGCATCTAAGTATCTTGGAATAGACATCGAAAAACTTGAGGATGCAGTACGCAGCAACTTTGGGAAGAAGGGCGAAAGTATTGTAAATGCCAACATTGCAGCACTTCGCGCTGGTCGTGCAGTGGCTGATAAATAATTAATACACAATATGAAAAGCCAGCTGTTTAGAATATACTAAATAGCTGGTCTTTTTTTACCGATATGAACAATTTTACCAATTTAGATTACTCTGGCATAAAATCGCCATGCTACGTTGTTGAGGAGAGACTAATTCGTAACAACTTACAACTAATACAAAATGTAGCAGAACAAAGCGGAGCAAAAATCATTATGGCTTTCAAAGCATTTTCGCTTTGGAAGTTATTCAAAATAACAAGCGATTATATTCCCTACTCTACTGCATCGTCACTGAACGAAGCTCGTATGGCATTTGAAAAACTTGGCAGCAAGCCGCACACATACGCGCCGGTATATCGTGAAGACGAGATTGAACAGATAGCCAACCTCAGTTCGCACATCACGTTCAACTCGCTCAGACAATACGAAAAATACGGCAAACTATGCCGCAAGAAAGGGGTAAGTTGCGGACTTCGCATAAATCCCGAGTATTCCGAAGTAGAAACCGACCTGTACAACCCTTGTGCGCCTGGTTCTCGTCTAGGTGTGACAGCACTCCAGATAGGACGATTCTTGCCGGAAGGCATTGAAGGGTTACATTTTCACACTCTCTGTGAATCAACATCTTACGAACTAGAAGATACACTAAAAATTGTTGAGGAGAAATTCGGTCATTTATTTAAAGATCTGAAATGGATAAACTTCGGTGGTGGTCACTTGATGACACGCAATGGGTACAACACAATGCACCTAATAGAACTTATAGATAAATTCAAAAGCCGCTATCCAGGAATAGAAGTAATACTCGAACCAGGGTCAGCGCATACTTGGAGAACAGGAGTTCTTGTCAGCAAAGTGCAAGATATAGTAGAAAATGGTGGGATAAAAACCGCTCTGCTTGATGTATCGTTTGCCTGCCACATGCCCGACTGCCTTGAGATGCCTTACCAACCATGCATCATAGGTGCCGAAAAGACTGATAGCAATGGAGAAAACACGTACCGAATGGGAGGGAACAGCTGTCTTAGTGGTGACTATGTAGGTTTTTGGAAATTTGACCACGAACTGGAAGAGGGTGAAACAATAGTATTCGAGGATATGAACCACTACACTAACGTGAAGACCACTATGTTCAACGGAATTAGCCATCCATCGGTGATACTTCGTCGTATGAATGGTTCGTTGGAAACACTTAGAGAATATACTTTTGGCGATTATCTGTCAAGAATGGATTAATGGGTGGTTCAGTTAATTATGTTTTTAAGTTGCAAGGCGGATGGTTTGCACTAATTTTGCATCTTGCTGCTTTTGCTAAAGCGACTTCCTTCGCACCTCAGCAATACAAGCAAAGTTTGATTGCTTTCGGTTTGTCGTCAGTTAGTCGGTCACATAGCCAGCTATGCTTCATTCTTTCGCACAGCAATCTGCTAAAAATAAACTTCAAAATCGTCTCAACCTAATTAATAGAACCACCCTTAATTCAAATCAAATATAATCACCTCAACACGACGGTTTTTAGCACGCCCCTCTTCGGTGCTGTTATCTGCTACTGGTTGCGATGAACCTTCACCTCGGGTTTCGATGCGCGAAGCAGAAATACCTTTTTTCACAAGTGCATTTTTGAGAGACTCAGCACGTCTTCGAGAGAGGTCATTATTATGAGCAACTTGACCAACATTATCCGTATGACCTACAATTTCAATCTTCACCTTCTTATTTGTACGGAGAAACTGGTAAAGATGTTCGATGACTGCGTATGATGTTGGGAGAATCTCGTCCTTGTCAGTATCAAAAAAGAGATTCTCAACAGTCATTGTACTACCTGCAACTATTGGTTGCAGAGCAGCCACGATGGAATCACCTGCTTTGCGAATTTCTTCAGTGTAGAACAGGTAGCCTGTTTGTTGTACGCTGAAACCATACGAGCCCTTTTCGGGGAGAAAAACAACAAACTCGCCACTTGAACGGTCTGATGTTGATTCAAAATACTTATGATTACTGCTTTGGTCGAACACTTCGACATACGCCTGAAGCGGATGACCAGTCGAAGCATCGTAAACACGACCAGGACTGTAGAGCATCTTGGCTGGTCGTGCTGGTTCAGGCAATGATATTTCGTATATGTCAAGTTTGGTTTCTGAATCAGGGTCAATGCGGTCAGAGGCATAATATCCACGTGTACCTTCTCCATTCACAACAAAACCTGATTCATCGCCATTAGTATTGATTGGGTAGCCAAGGTTCTGCGGAGGCATAGACACTTGACCTTGTGCGTTTATACGGCAAACAAAAATATCAGAACCGCCCATACCTTCATGACCATTTGATGAAAAATAGAAAGTCTCGCCATCAGCATGCATAAACGGTGCGTATTCATCGTCTTGGGTATTGATTGGAGCACCAAGCGGTTGGTCATCGTATGGTTCGAGTGTTCCATCGCGTTTGATGCGTATCTTGACTTTCCAGATATCACGTTTGCCAAGTCCTCCAGGTCGATTAGATACGAAATAAAGTTCATCGCCCGAAGGTGCCATACAAGGATTAGATTCCCAATATTCTGTATTGGCAGGGACACCGAGGTTCATAGGATTAGACCAACGATTGCCTTGACGAATAGCATAATAAATGTCGCACGAACCTATATTGTCAGGGTTATTGCAACTGACAAAAAACATATAACGACCATCAGCCGAGAAACTCTGCGACCCTTCATTGTCGGGTGTATTCAGGTTCTCGTCAATTGGACGACTGAAAGTCCATCCGCCATCAGATTTTCTGAAAGACACATAAATATCCTCCTGCAGACGTTCGTCTCCTGCATAATTGAGTATAGGAGCGAGAACGGTTGTCGAAATCATACGACCATCAGCCGTTATCGAGGCAAAATAGTCATTATGAATGGTGCTGACACCTTCAACACGTTGTGGCTGTATTTTGACAGGATTGCGATATAGTTTAAGAGCAGTATTATAGCGACTGCCAAGAGCCTTAGCACGTTCTTTGAATCCATCCGAAGTTATGGTATTGAAAACATTGACAGCCTCTTCGTATTGCCCATTGCGATAATATGCCTCTGCCATACGTAAAATAACCATATCGTCATCTGGACGCAACTCGTATATAGTTTCCATCGTACTGACCATCAACTCATATTTACCTGTATTCAGGTAAGACAAAGCAAGGGCAAAATAGGCCTGACTGAACTTCTCGTCCTTGTCTATTGCCTTTTGTAGCAATTCCTCTTTTTCTCGGGTACTGATAGCCATACCTGCCTGTTGATAGTACTTAATAGCAGCCTTTGATTTGGTATCATACACCTGAGCGTTAGTACTCAACGTAACCAAGAGCAACAATATAAAAAAGATTTTTTTCATTCTTCAACATCATTTCTAATCATTTCGTGAATGCGGTCAATATATTCTTGCATATTGTCCTGTGTCAGTTCTTCTGTATCGATAGGTTTATGGAAAGTCAAAACAATGCTATGAGGCACAATCCACCAACAACCCTTTGGCATAACTTTGAACGAACCATTAAGTGACATTGGAACTATGGGCATATGAAGGTCTCGTGCCATAAAAAATGCACCTCGTTTGAACATACCTACCTTGCCGGTACTAGTACGAGTACCTTCAGGGAAAAGCACCACAGATGTATTGTTTTCCTTCAATATCTGTTCCGCTTTTTGCAAAGATTGCATAGATTTCATTTTCGATGAACGATTAATGAACACATGTCCAAGACTTGCGCAAGCCTTTCCTACAAGTGGAACTTTTCGAAGCTCTTCCTTCATTATCCAAGCAAAACGGTTTGGAAGATACCCGTATATTGAAAAAATGTCGTAATTTCCTTGATGATTTGAGATAAAAATGTAAGATTTTTGGGGGTCAATATTGTTGCGTCCCTCCACTCGAACAGCGGATAAAGCCAGAAAACATAAAACTTTCGCCCATAGTTTAACGAAACTATTCAATCTCTCCGCTCTCATTCCTAAGGCAATCATTACTATCGTCACAATAGATGTAAATGCCGTATATACAATGCTTAACGGAAAACAAATTATATAAGAATACAACACCCAAAACGGGTTAATTTTTCGCTTCATTTGCCAATAATTTTTTACGGTGCAAATTTACTGATTTTTTTCCGAATTTTCTTGTTATTTTTCGGAAAATTATTTCTAACTTTGCAAAGTGATTGCGTAATGTATCACAACTATAAAGAATAATAAATAAAAACATAGATAAAAATGAAGGAAAACAACTCAAAACACTTAAAACGTGCTGCTGACAATATCCGAATTTTAGCAGCATCCATGGTAGAAAAAGCAAAATCGGGACACCCAGGTGGGGCAATGGGCGGAGCAGATTTCATCAATGTACTCTTCTCTGAGTTCCTTGTTTACGATCCAGAGAAGCCACTTTGGGAGGGTCGTGACCGTTTTTTCTTAGATCCAGGGCACATGTCACCAATGCTCTATTCTGTGTTGGCATGTATGGGCAAATATACTATGGAAGATTTGCAAAATTTCCGCCAATGGGGTAGCATAACGCCAGGTCACCCAGAGCGTGACGTAATGCACGGAATAGAGAATACATCTGGTCCTCTTGGGCAAGGACATGTTTATGCTGTAGGAGCGGCTATCGCATCGAAGTTTCTAAATGCACGTATGGACAACATACTGCAATCCAAGATATATGCATACATCTCGGACGGTGGAATACAGGAGGAGATTTCGCAAGGAGCAGGACGCATTGCAGGGACACTCGGTCTGAACAACCTCATAATGTTCTACGATTCCAATAATGTGCAACTTTCGACAATGTGCAACGAAGTATCCAACGAAGATGTAGCACGAAAATATACTGCATGGGGATGGAGAGTACTCACATGTGACGGCAACTCAGTTTCAAGCATACGCCGCAACTTAAAGACTGCGATTAACGAGAAAGAACGTCCAGTCATCATTATAGGTTCGACCACTATGGGCAAAGGTGCTCTTCGCGAGGATGGTTCGTCCTACGAGAACTGCCCAGCTACACATGGTTCACCTCTTGGTGGTCAAGCATATACAAACACTATCACTGCTTTGGGTGGCGACCCTGAAAATCCGTTTGTACTATTTGACGAAACAAAAGAGATATATGAACGTCGTCGTGAAGAGCTTCGTAAAATTGTGGCAGAACGCTACCACAAACGCGACAATTGGGCGATGGCAAACCCTGTCAAGGCTGCAAAACTGACGAAATGGTTCTCGGGCATGGCTCCACAGATAGACTGGTCAAAAGTAACGCAAAAACCAGACATAGCAACTCGAGCTGCTTCAGCAGCATGTCTCTCAGTGTTAGCAGAACAGGTTGAAAACATGATTGTATCGTCAGCCGACCTCAGTAATTCAGATAAGACTGACGGCTTTTTGAAGAAAACCCATGCTTTCAAAAAAGGCGACTTTTCCGGTGCATTCCTTCAAGCTGGCGTATCAGAACTGACAATGGCTTGTCTCTGCATTGGTATGACACTGCACGGAGGTGTTATCGCAGCTTGTGGAACATTCTTTGTATTCTCAGACTATATGAAACCTGCAATCAGAATGGCTGCACTTATGCAACTGCCTGTTAAGTTCATTTGGAGTCACGATGCATTTCGTGTTGGCGAAGATGGTCCTACGCATGAACCTGTAGAACAAGAGGCTCAACTCCGTTTAATGGAAAAACTACATAACCATGCAGGATTAAACTCAATGCTAGTACTTCGTCCAGCCGATGCCTGCGAAACAACAGAGTGTTATCGTCTAATGATGGAAAATACTTCATCTCCTACAGGAATAATCCTCTCACGACAGAACATCACAAGTCTGCCTAATACAACCGACTATTCGCAAGTACGCAAAGGCGGTTATATAGTTTCGGCAGATAAAAATCCTGATATCGTTCTCATAGCAACAGGAAGCGAGGTTTCGACGCTTGTTCAGGCAGCGAAAATAGTCCGTGAAAAAGGACGCCGAATCTCAATAGTATCTGTGCCATCTGAAGGATTGTTCTTCAATCAGCCAGAAAAATACCGCAATAAAGTGCTACCTAATGGAGTAAAACGCTTTGGATTGACAGCAGGTTTACCTGTCAATTTAGTCAATCTGGTAGGAACAGACGGCACAATATATGGTATGGAGTCTTTCGGGTTCTCAGCACCATACAAAGTGCTTGATCAGAAACTTGGTTTCACCCCTGAACAAGTAGCAGAAAGAATTTTAAACTTATGAATATCGACCGCCTATTTATCATCGACAGTTGTCTTCGAGACACGACACGAACCTGGACTCTTCAGGATCTCATTGACCAATGTGGAGAGGCGATGAACAATTCAAAACGCTCTATTCAAGGAGACTTGGAGTTGATGCGCAAGCATTTCGATGCACCAATCGAAGTCAAGGATCGCAAATACTATAGTTACAGCGACCCTACATACAATCTTGCCTCACAACAACTGAAAGAGGAAGAAAAAGCCAATATATTGGACTTGATTGATTCGCTTCGCAATTTCTGTCGTTTTGACACAGTCAAACCACTGCTTAACGAAATCAACAAATTGAGCGACAAGATGGCAGATACTCTTTCAGTACCTCGACTACCTCGCCAACTGGGGCTTTCTGCAAAAAAGCCAACCGACATACGTTTTTGGGTTGATGTCGAATATGTTGAGCACATACTGCGCCACCCTATTCACCCTACAATGGAAATTGAGCAATACGAATTTGATGGTAGTGCTAATTTCGTGGTACATACTGTGCTCAGTGCCAAATTGATATCATGGGCAGAGAGTTACAAAGGTAAAGTTCTGTTGAAAATATAACAAAAGATTAACACCACATATATATACTTTTAGGGCAACAGACAATGTTGATGGTTGGAGGCAACATAATAGCCTCGCCGTCATAGTGAGCTTCGAGTCCGCCATCACGTTGTATTGTAATTCTGTTACCCCGCAAATGTATGATATGCTCGCTGTTATAGGCTTTATAGCCGAACAACTTCACCAACAAGTCAGGAGTCTGAAGAAGCGAGATAGGTTTTACGATAGTAATTTCCAGCAGACCGTCGGTCAGTGATGCGGTTGGAGCAATATGACAACGATTACCCCATTGGTTAGCATTTCCAACAGTGACAAGCATGGCGTCAATCTCGATTTTCATATCTTCAGTGGTGATAATATAATGTGCAGGCTTGAAATTTTTCCAATCCTCCATTGCCTTGGCGATATAAGTTTTGATGCCACGTTTGCCAGCCATGGCATAATCGCAAGCCACTTTTGCATCGAAACCGACACCTGTGGTGCAGAAAAACCTGTGTCCCTCAACTATTCCGCTGTCGCAAAGGACAGCTTTACCCTTGTTTATTGCACGGATAGCACCGAGGATGTTTCTTGGAATGCCAAGATGCAATGCCAATCCATCACCAGAGCCATTTGGAATGATGCCAAGAGCAGTTTGCGTTCCAATCAGTCCGCAAGCTGTTTCGTTGACTGTTCCATCTCCGCCAACAGCCACAACGATATTCATTCCTTGTGAGACGCCCTCGCTTGCTAACTGTGTGGCATGACCACTGTGTTCAGTAAAAGCAAATTCAGGAACAAAGTGCGTCGTATCAAGATATTTTTTGATTTTGTCAACGCATTTTGCACCTCTTCCTTTGCCTGCGATTGGATTTACAATGAACAAAATTTTTTCCATATAATAAAAATGAATAGATTAACTTCTTTTATTAAGAAACCGATACCGTTGATTATTTATTCGGTAATTCTCAGTTCCTTAAATTTGATTTTCTACAACATACCATTTTTTAAGTTCGTTGTTTCCCACTGCGAAGGGTCTGTTGTTTATATAGTTGCTTCGCTGGTTGTATTGATGATTGTCGTCAACGCATTTGCCATAATGTTACTTGTTCGCCTGACACGCTGGGTCGGACGTTCACTCATCTGCATTGCCAACATACTGAGTTCGGCAGGTGTTTTCTTTGCTTTCACCTATGGTACTATACTGGACGAAGCGATGATGAGTTGCTTCTTCAACACGCGACCATCCGAGGCATCCGGCTTCATTACAATAGGACTTATTTTCTACATTATTATATTCGGCATTCTGCCATCGCTGTGGTTGTTTCTTCAAAATATAAAATTAGGTTCATGGCGAAACTGGTTCATATCGCTTAGCACCTCGTTGGGTATCTGTATTATCGTTATTCTTGTCAACCTCAACAACTTTCTATGGATTGGCAAATACGACACTGAACTTGGAGGTTTGCTAATGCCATGGTCGTATGTTGTCAACAGTTGTCGTTTGGCCATCCATCATCACAATCAAAATCAGAAAGCCATACCGTTGCCAGATGGTCAATTTACAGATTCGACACGTACAGCAGTAATCCTTGTCATTGGAGAATCGGCACGCGCTGATCATTTTCAACTATATGGTTATAATCGCACTACCAATCCACGACTTTCAGCACGCGATGACATTAATGTCATTCGGGCAAATTCCAATTACACATATACCACAGCAGCTGTCAAATGTATTCTACAACCTAACGATGAATCAGATCTTTACGAAACCTTGCCAGACTATCTTTTACGAATGGGTGCTGATGTTTCGTGGAGGACATCCAACTGGGGCGAACCACCGCTTCACATCAAAGAATATCAGACCCTTGCAAAACTTGCAGAAGAATACGACATTGAAAACAGCGGATTCGATGAAATTCTCGTAACAGGACTTACCGAACGCATTGCCTCGTCAGACAAAGACAAAGTTTTTATCGTACTTCACACCTCAACAAGCCATGGTCCTTGCTACGACAGCAAATATCCAGATAATTGGCGTATATTCCGACCAGTTGCCCGTGATGTAGAGTCTGCGGACAAGGATATTCCAGGTTTAACAAACGCATACGACAATACTATCCTCTACACTGATTTTCTGATTGACACAATTATATCACAATTAGAAACGCTGAAAGAATGGGAAACCTCTCTCATATATATTTCGGATCATGGCGAATCACTTGGCGAAAACAAGGTTTTTATGCATGGTGTTCCACGCTCGATGGCTCCTGCAGCACAATACGAGATTCCACTATTGGTGTGGCTTAGTCATAATAACAGTTTCAAGGTACGCGACTTTGACGAGCCTGTAAATCAAACTTATATCTTCTCAACCATACTCACGCTCACATCAATGGAGTCTCCTGCATTGACTCAAGAACGCTCACTTGTTTCGAGCTGCAAAGATACAAATAAAAATCAAAACAGCCAAATACAGAAATGATAATTTTTTTATTAGAGATAATTCTTTGGTATTTTCTGCTATGGATGTTCTCTCACCGCAGTTTTAATGGTCTTTTGGTCTTTGTCATACTTGCTGCAATAACAGCCACGATTGAGGCTGGGCAGAATGTAGAAATTTTTGGATACCATCTCAACGGAGGATGCGTTCCTTTCGCCACCTTGTTTCTTGCCACAGACATTGCCAGCGAGACGCTCAGCAAGAAACAGAGCTGTTCTTTAGTACACTATAGCGGACTTGCCATCGTATTATTTTCGGTTATAGTAGCACTATTCGGATTATATGACGGCATCAGAATTGGATGGTACGACACATTGGGAAATACGCTTCGTATTTCGGCGGCGAGTGTAATCACGTACCTACTCTGCGGTTATGTTGACATTATGATATACCATGCGATAGGTAAGATTTCGCGTTTCAAATGGCTACGCAATAATATCGCAACCATCACCTCGCAATTCATCAATGCAGCTATGTTCATCACGCTTGCCTTCGGTTGGGACAGTGAACTGATAATCTTTAACGCCATAATCTCAACAATCCTCTCTATTCTTGACACACCTATGGTTTACATAATCACAGGACGAGATAGTTTGTTGAAATAGTATTAATAAGGTAAGTTCTATAAATATAGGAGATTTCTAATTAACGGCAAAAAGAGAGGCAAAAAATGCGAGAAAAAACGGGTGAAATTGGTGGGTGAGAAAAAGTGGGAGGTGAAAATTTAACATTTCATATTCGGATTTTCAAGATTTGGGCTATTATTGGGCTACGACAGGGCTACGTTTGGGCTACGTTTTCATTAAGAATAATTAAGTTTTGTGCGGCTTATGTTAATTTGAAAACATTGATTTTGGAGTTTGCAAAATTTAGTATATTTTAAGAGGGTTGTGGTTTAGCGGACAACAATAGTAAAAATTGAATGTTAGGGTGATGCTGTCCGAAAAGTCGGTACAGGTTGAATATAGTG
>JAGHVI010000130.1 GCA_018064385.1 Candidatus Minthenecus merdequi | reverse complement strand
TTGAGACGATTGGCATATTGTCGAAGGTATAGTCACGCATATTGTTATTGGTTTAGTTGTAAATGATTGATAATCATATTCACTGTCCGTATGGAGTAGGTAGTGCAAAGGTAAGGAGTTTTTTTGATATATGCAAGAGTTTTTGAATTTATTTTTTGATAAATTACGCAGCAACGCGACACAACAATCATCATATATTTGTTGTGCCGCGTTGTAGCGTAATTGGGGTTGATTTACCTAAATCAATTGATGTACATTGAGTAGCTGTTTGCCTTTGTGCCTCTGTTGAAAATTCTGATTATGTAAATACCGGTCTCTTTTGGAGTCCATGCGCAATAGCAGTTGTCTGAGTAGTCAACATCTTCAGCTACCAGAATCATATCTTCGTCGCAAATATAGAGATCCAAATCGGTTTCACCATTACCTATGATAGCGCATACAGCTGTCTCGCCGCCTTTGAATTCTATCTCATACTCATCAAATGTTCCGCTCTTTACCCGTTCCTCGAATGTTCTGATACCATTGGTTGAACCGCGTTCGGAACTTTCAACTTCAGCCAGTTTGTCTTCGACTTTCTGAATCATAGCCAAAAGCAAAGCGTCTTCGCCAGCGATGTTTTTTGCTGCTGCCAACAAGTCGGCTGGCGCAAATGAGCGCACTGCTGCTGCCTCTTCTTCGGCAGCACCGTCTTTTGCTTCACCTTTCTTTACTTTGAAATCGGTTTGCACCAACTGTACGCTTGAAAGGATGTTTGCGGCTTCAATCAGAGCCTCGGCAGACTCGTTTTTATAACCATACAAAGCCAGTTCTTTGCCTAAGCGTACCTTTTGCATTTCAGGTGACAGTGGCTGTTCTATAGCCTTTTTCTCTTCGGGACTTTTCGCTTGAGTCTCGGTTGTTTCAGTCTCGTTTTTGCATGATACTGCAAATGCCATAACGGCAACAATTACTAAAAAATACAGTTTCTTCATAATTTAATTTATTTTGTGTTGTTATTTCTATTTTTTGGACTTCTATATTACCTGATTTTGTTGTATTCCACCTTTGTTGACAACCTTGTCGATTGCGCTGCAAAGTTACTAATTATTTTTGGGATATTGGCATTTTTTGGAAACTTTTTTTCTATTTGTTCTAATATCTTGATTTCTAAATGTGTGTATCTTTTGTTCATTGAATTGACCCATTCTTAAAAAAAACTCTGAATTTATTGCATTGTTCAAGAAAAATGCGTAACTTTGCAAGTTGTTTCTTATACTCATCAAAGCGACAAGACCATGGCAAAAATCAAGACTACAGTCATCCAGGGATTAGATGACAATTCAAAGCTCAAAGTTTTGCGTAAGATGGCTGCAGATTCCAAAAAAGTTTCTGTCCGTGAGCGTGTTTGCTTCCAGATTGAAAGCCAGCAGATGCTACGTATGCTTCAAACCCAGGATATGGGTTTTGGAATTGCCGAAAAACTCGAACTGCATCCTTTTTCGTTTGAGGAACTTTGGGCTCAACGTCTGTTCGTTACGTTGCCAAGACGTAGGGTTGTCTCATCGCCTTTGGATTGGAATGCCATTACTTACGATTCCCCAAAGAGAGTCCACCTTGTTGTTGTTGGTCTCAATTCAATGACCGAGGCAATCATTCGTCAAGCTTGTCTGCTTTGCCATTTCCCCAATTTTGTTCGTGACAATAGCTGTAAAACCTGCATAACAATCATTGACCCAACGCTGAAGGAGGACGACAATTTGCTCTTGCGCAGATATGGTGTGCTGATGGATAATTGTCGATGGAGTTTTGTTAACCATTTTGGCTGCATCTCTCAGCATTCCCCCGACTGTTCTTATCTTGGCGGTGAATACACAGATGTCGAGTTCCGCCTGGTGTCGTCCGAAGCTACAGGCAAGGTTGCCCGTATGATGCTGAGCGAATTGGCTAAGGATTCCAAGGAACTTCCTTCTATTGTTTTCGGTGACGAAAATGGAGAAAGAAACTGGGACCTTGCTACTGGTTTGCCTACCGAATATTATGTTGAAGGATGCAATATACCAATCTATGTCAGGATGAAGAGCAGTGCTGTTATTGATAGCGCAACTATGTTGCCGCAGTACTGCAATATCAAGCCTTTCGGTATGGATGACTGCGAATTTGACCTCTCTCTGCCTCTGACTCAAATGGCTATGGGTGTGGCATATTTGTATGACAGATGCTTCGCAACCGGCGAGACGCACTGTGATTCAATTGACAGAGAGAAGGCGGCAGAGATATGGAACAGGAGCAAATCTATAAACAGGTTTTCGAGCGAGACTAACGCTATGACCATTATAACGAAGTTGCGCAGTCTTGGCAAACAATGGAACGATAAACTGACTAATGAAGAGGTTGCGTTGCTGTCTGAAGTTGAACATAACAGATGGTCTGTCGAACGGCTCTTGGCAGGTGTTCGTCCTGTGACACCTGAGGAACAGAAAGAGATTGATAACGACCGTAGTCTGAAAGCGAAGATGCGTGACCGTGGTGCGCACTACGACCTTAGACCATATTCTGCTCTGAAAGAGGATTTCAATGGTCATAATGTGCAGGTGTATGATGAGTGTTTGGTGCGCGGTTTGCAGGCTATCGTTCGTGCGTTCGAAGAGAGTGACAATGGACCTGAATTGATGACCGTTAAGCGGGAATACCACGCTACTGCAAGTAGAATTAAAAACATATTCAAATGGACTGGTATTATTGCTTTTGTCACAGTAATGCTTATGGGTATGGGCTTTTTGCTTATAGATCATCAGCTTGAATCAATGGCGAAAAATGATGTCGGTCAGTATGTGTATAAATTGAGAATAGACAGTATTGAGATTTGGAACGGTAATCAAGGAATAGATACAGTCTTGGTGAAAAAAAGCGATAATGATGTTGGAACTGCGTTTGCTGCTGACGGTGTGGGTATTGTGACTGCACGTCATTGTGTGGAATATTGGCTGTATGACAATCTTTCGAGTTTGTCAACTCCCGAGAAGTGGAGTCCCGAAATGCGTTTGGCTGTTGATGTTGAGACTTACAATGATACAACAAAAGGCGAAAAAAAGAGGATGGTTTCTATCTGTTCCCTTATTGCGAATGATGGCGAGTTGGTGATGGATAGGGTAGCGTTTGAAATAGACAGAAGTCGCGACAAAGTACGTCGTATCCGAAATGGTCTGTGGAGATACGTTATACCTGTCTTCAATGGCGACAAAGCTATGATGCTGAGCGATTATGCTGTGTTCAGACAACCATCGACAAAGGGAATACGATTGGCTGAACCTGATTATGAACTGAAGGGAAATGCGTTCGTGCTGGGGTATCCTCGCTCGAGTTCAGCAACAAGGGTGTTGGAGTGCAGCCAGCCAAGAAGAGTCGTGCAAATGAACAATGGTTCAATTATGTTGCAAGGCGGCACTTCGCATGGCATATCTGGAGGTCCTGTTGTGTTCTGGAATTGGTTGCATTTCAATTTCGAGGCTATAGGGATTATGTCACGCAATGATGAATCAGGCAGCATACATTCTTGGGCAACGGGGATAAATTTTTAACGATAACGATAACGAAAATATGAAAAGAATAAGTCTGATAATTTTTGCAATACTGGTTATTGTCAGTGGCATTATTGGTGTGGTGTTGGGCAGTGATTCTGCCGTAACAACAAAATCTGACGTGATGGATGATTATATAATGAAGATAAAACAGTTGCAGTCGGCTGACGAAGCTTCGCGCACCGAATTGATGAATCAGTTGAAAGAGGATAACCAATGGACTTTGCTGGACGAAATAGGTAATTCAGTCAAAGACGAGCAGGAACAGTATATGTACTTAGGTCTCAACGCATTGGCATACGAGGCTGCGATGTCAAAGTTGGACGACTACGGCAAACCGCAAGGTGTCTTTGTTGATGGGCGTGACCCTGATTATTCTATATGTTTCATAGAAAAGTGTCTGTTGGCAGGTTCTGAGGTGACATATCCTTTGGAACATAGAACAGGCAAAGAGGAGGTGGCTGTCGTTGAAATGGCTGATGATGATCTGGATGTTTGGATGAATGGTGCAAAAATCGCGGCTGACAATGGTGTGTTTCGCTGTGTTCTGGATGGTGATGAAATTTCAATCCGTATTCGCAACCGCCGTGGTTATGCTGTCAATTTTGTGATTCTGAACAGTCATTGAATATTATGAAACAGTGTGTTGTCAGACTCTGGTTGTTGATGGTAGCTTCGGTTTGTATGAACCTCGGTGTGGCAAAAGGGCAGTCTGTGTGGAAGAAGGTTGAGGAGAGGTATCGTATTGCGGACTATGAAGGAATGCGCCAAATACTGGATACAGTCAGGACGAAGTCAAATAAGGACAGTGTGATTAAAAACGGTTGGTTGGGTGAGTATTATTATTGGATGTCGTATGAGGATGAAAACAGCGTTGATACAGCACGTCAGTTGTTTGAGACTGCCATAAATTTCGGAAAACAGAATCATATCTCGTTTATGCCGTACGGCATTTATTACCTGCATTTGGGTGAACTCTGTTATCTGTCGAAGAATTACGAAGAGGGTAAAAAATGCCTTGAGAAGGCTTTGTCGGAGTTTCCATATAGAGTGAAGTATGGCAAACCGCAAGACCCGACGCCAATTTACAAGGGATTGGGTATGAGCTGTGCTATGCTGGGTGATTATGATAGGGCGATTGATTTTTTGAAGAGATGTCAGATGGGGGTGAAGGACGCATATTCAGCGGTGAGAATGTTGGGAAAGGTTTATGCGATGAAGGGAGACAGGGATTCGGCTGTGGTGTGTTACAGTCAGTTTGTAAGAAGCATTGACTCGGTGGTGAACTACGCTTTCGGCGTGATGAACAAGGTTGACCGTGAGAGTTGGTGGATGAGCGTCAGACCGTTCATCACAGACTGTTGGAGGTTGGAGAGTGCTGCCCCCGAAATGCTGTACGATGTGGCGCTGTTGACCAAAGGTATTTTGTTGCAGCAAAATTCAGCCCTCAAAATCAAGCATGAGGATGTGGCGAAAGCTCTTGCACCAGGCAGCGTGGCTATAGAATGGCTGACCTACGAGAAAGAGGGCGAGAAACATTTAGGCGCAGTTGTGATGCGTGCTGACGGTTCGGTGAGATTTGTGCATTCCTGCACCGTCAGTGATTTATATGCTTGGGCTGACGATATTGATGGTATATTCGATAATCAGGAGTGCATAAATTCTATATGGTCACCGGCTATGTTGAAGGCTATAGGCAGGGCTAAGAAAATCTATTTTGCGCCGGACGGTCTGCTCTGTCAGTTGGGAATAGAGTATATGTACCACTATGCTCAGGGTAAACAGGTGAAACTGTATCGTTTGTCCAGCACCCGTGAGTTGTTGAAACAACGTAATTATGATTATTCGAGTGCTGCCATTTTCGGCAATATGGATTATGATTTGGCTTCAGCCGATACATCGATGTTACCTATCTTCAATGATACCCTGGCATACCGGCATATGAAGAAGCTTAAAGCAACATTCAAGCACCTTCCCTGTTCAGCCGAAGAGTGTGACTCGGTTGCTGCATTGCGAGCTTCGGCAGGCGATACTGTTGTGCTGTCACACTCTGCCACCGAACGTAATTTTCGTGACTTGGCTGAGAAGTATGAAATGCTGTTTATTTCGACGCATGGTTATTGCAGAGTTGAACAGAGAATTGAAAACAGTGATTTTCCGAGAAAAGAGCTTGTGGACCGCAGCCTTTCGGAGTCAGGGTTGGTTTTCAGCGGCTATAATGCCGAACAGCGTAACCGCAGCAGCAGTCCTACGGACGGCATTGTCTCTGCCCGTGAACTTTGCGGTATGAACCTCAGCAAGGTTAACCTTTGTGTGGTCTCGGCTTGCGAAGGTGCTTTGGGGCGTGTGAGTGCTGACGGTACTTACGGAATACAGCGCGGTCTGAAGGCTGCAGGTGTTCAGACAATGATTCTGAGTACATGGGAGGTTGACGACCGTGCCACAACCTGTTTTATGACATTTTTCTGTCAAGCTTTGGCGCAGGGAAAGGATGTCCACAGTGCATTCCAGCAGGCGCGCGAACGGCTGTATAACTATAGGTATGTAGCGATACCTGCCAATCCGGACATACCGGAGTCGAAACCTGTTATGAGGGGTTTCCATTCGGACAAGTATCGCAATATGTTTATTCTGATTGATGATATATAAACGATAACGATGACGATAACGATAACGAAAACGATAACGATGAAAAGATTAGTTTTTGCAATTTTTCTGTTGGCGATGGCGCATTTGTGTGTGTCTGCCACTACGAAGTATGCTTTGGTTATTGGCATTGGTCCTTACCCCAAGGAGAGCGGGTGGGCTGAAATCAATGGTGACAAGGATGTGCCTGTGGTTGTGAAAATGCTCAGAGTTAATGGATTTGACAGCATTTATAAGCTGGTTAACGAGAAGGCAACAAAGGAGAATATTCGCAAGGCGATGGGTAATATGGCAAAAAGGTGCAAACCCGGTGACAAGGTGTATATCCATTTTTCGGGTCATGGTCAGCAGGTCGTTGATGTTCATAATGATGAGCCGGATGACGGAATGGACGAAGCGTGGATTCCTTATGATGCCTGTGCCCGATATGTGAAGGGCAGATATGAGGGACAGAATCATATCCTGGACGATGAGCTGTACAATTGGTTGACGGCAATAAGTGATAAAATCGGCAATAAAGGGCGTCTGACCGTTGCTGTGGATGCCTGTCACAGTGGTGACATTTCGCGCGGTGCCGAGGATGATTCGCTGTGCGTGAGAGGTGCTTTTGCTGACGGCACTCGTGGAATAGAAACAGTGTTTAGGGCGGTCAGCAGTTGGCTGACAAGTAAGGATTCGCCTAAACCTGCAGCCCAGCGTGTGGTGAAGTGGACTGCCATCAGTGCCTGTCGTCCCAACGAGACGAACAGGGAATATAAAGGCGGTGGGTCGCTGACCACTGCTTTGAGCATTCTGGCAGACCAGTTGGGCAATATGACTGCTGAGGAAGTGAGAGTGAAGGTTCGCAACCTGATGAAGAATACATTCAATTTCGGTGACCATCAGTTGCCGCAGGTGAATTCAGAAGGAAAAAACAAACCATTTATTTAACTCCCCCTTAAAAAAATCTCAGAATATATTGTTTCTTTCAAAAAAAATGTGTATATTTGCACCGAATATTATTAATCTGTTTTATTATGAAGTATGCTATGGTGACAGGCGGCAGTCGTGGTATCGGTCGTGCCGTGTGCGTAAAACTTGCGCAAATGGGTTATAACGTGATAATCAATTATGTAAGTAATGATGCTGAGGCTGAAAAAACTCTTGCTTTGGTCCGGGAAGCCGGTACAGACGGCGAGCTCCTTAAGTTTGATGTCAGCGATTATGATGCAACAATAACTGCCATTGAAGGGTGGCAGACTGCTCATAAAGGCGAGTATATCGAGGTGCTGGTGAATAACGCAGGCGTCAGACGCGACAATTTGATGCTATGGATGGAGAGAGAGGATTGGCTGAAGGTCCTCAATACCTCGTTGGGTGCTTTCTATAATGTAACAAGACCAGTGCTCCAACCTATGATTAGAAAGAAATTCGGAAGAATAATCAATATGGGCTCATTGTCAGGCTTGAAGGGTTTGCCAGGTCAGTGCAATTATTCGTCTGCAAAAGGCGGTCTGATTGCTGCAACCAAAGCTCTTGCTCAAGAGATTGGTAAGAAAAATGTGACCGTTAACGCTATAGCTCCCGGCTTTATCAATACCGATATGGTTGAAGGCTTGGATGTCGAAACTTTGAAAGGTTCTATTCCTATGGGACGTTTCGGCGAACCTGAGGAGGTCGCTGCTCTTGTTGGTTTTCTTGCTTCTAAAGAGGCTGGGTATATCACCGGCGAGTGCATTTCGATTAATGGCGGTTTGTATAGCTAATTGATTATGAATAAATTAGTATTGTCTATAACTTTGCTGTTGAGTACGCTATACTTAATGGCTCAGCAGGATGTTGCTGTCAAGTTCGTGGCAACAAAAAACAAGGACGTTAATGCTGCGTTCAATTTTGTGCAATATAACGTTGACCCACTGTTGAATAAGTCTGAGACCTTGAAGGGTAAACTGACTTTTGCTGCTCCTCGAAAGCTGTCTATGATTTATAGCGTTCCTGAAGGAGATAAATTCGTCATTGACGGAGATTTTCTTGTCAACGTTAAAGGCAAAAAAACAAATAAGGTTAACCTGAAGAAGGTGAAGAGTATGGCTGGATTGGCTGACCTGCTATGTAATGCTATGATGGGTAAGATTTCTGAAATTGAACATGATACTAAATCTGTCATGACATTTACATCGGGTAAAACAACATTTGTTTTTGTGTTTAAGGCAGACAAAAAGAGCAGGAGTTACTATAAAGAGGTTGAGGTTCGCTATGATAAGAAGACAGGTAGAATTGTCTATATGAAGTTGATTGAAAAGTCTGGCAAATACAGTGAATACCAGATGACTGCTAAATGAGATTCAATTCACAAAATAAGTTTATGAGTAAAAAACTGATATTATTCATTTCTTTGCTGTTGTCAACAGTCCTGTCTGCCCAGCAGATGACGATTACAGATTTCGAGTTGAATCTGCACGACCAGACTGCCAACAACGAAGATACAAAGGTGATAGACGACAACGGTAATCCTTGCGCATTGTTGAAAATAGAAACATTGCAGAAGGGTTTCTCGATTGATGGAGGCTCGGTTGGTATAGCCAAAATAGAACAAGAAGAACACAAGGGCGAGATATGGGTGTTTGTGCCAGCCAATCTCCGACGGATTACCATTGCGCACGACCAGTTGGGAGTGTTGCGAGATTATGTTTTCCCTGAGAAACTGCAGCCTGCACGAACATACACAATGCGTTTGGTTTCCGGTACTGTGCAGACAGTTGTCAACCAAAAGCGGACATCACAGGTTTTTGTGCTGACGTTCACACCAAAAAATGCTATGGTTGAGGTTGATGGGACAATGGTTGAGACCGATGACGGAACTTATTCGGATGTCCTTTCGTTTGGAAGGCACGAATACCGCATCTCTGCCAAAAATTATCATACTGAAGTTGGAATCGTGACTATTGGCGAGGAAAAGCAGTCAAAGATAATCAACCTCAGCCCTGCTTTCGGATGGATTGAAATAAAGGGACCGAATGGTGCTTCGGTCTATATTGATGGCGAAAAGGTGGGTATTGCACCGATGAAATCAGAGCCAGTGGCAAGTGGCAGTCACGATGTGCGTGTGATAAGGGAGAAATACCTTCCTCATCGCGAACAGGTGCTGGTCAACGATAATACAACTACTACTGTTAACCCTGTGCTGACAGCCAACTTTGTGTCCATAACCCTGAAGACGGAGGGTGATGCAGATATTTTTATAAACGGTGAGAAAGTGGGCTTAGGTACTGTCGTGACAGACCTGACTCCCGGGGAGTATTCGTTCGAGACACGCAAGACTTCGCATCGCAGTCAGACAGTTGTGCGTCAGATAACTATGGCTTCGGCTGGAACCATTGAACTTCCTGCGCCTGTCGCAATTGTTGGCAGTATAATGGTGAATGTTAAACCTGTTGGGGCGAGAGTGACGGTTGACGGCAAGCCTTCGGGCGAGTCACCGGTGATATTGGATAATGTGCTGATAGGCACGCACGATGTGGTGATAAGCAAGGCAGGATGTGCCGAGCGTCGTGAGCG
>JAGHVI010000176.1 GCA_018064385.1 Candidatus Minthenecus merdequi | reverse complement strand
TTGCGTATCTCGATGCTTTTGAGCCGCTGGTTTATCCAGTTGTCACTGTAGCCTAAACGTTTATAATCTTCGAGTGCCTGGTTGATGCTGAGTTCTGGGTCTGCCAACTGGTCAAGACGTTGAGATGCAACTTGCGCCATCCATAGTTTGAAGGGCTCAGCCTTGGGTGAAGGTATGGACTGGATTATACGCAAAATACCTTCAGATGAAGCACAATTCATTTTTTGAGGTCCTCCATTCGTCTCTATTGAAAGGGGGGTGACAATCTGTCCCCACCCTTCGGCAAGAAGCGGATCCCTCTTTTTCATCTTCTTGATATAATCAGTTGGATTGATACTATCCGTAAGAATGCTGACAACATCTGTAATGCAGAAATACCACCGCTCTGCCTGATTATCCCATACTGAACGAACCTGACGTTCTTCAAATAACTTGATATCCGATTTATTTGCCATATTAGCTTTTTTTATATTATATACGTTTCTTCTAACCATTGATTATCTGTAAGCAATCCCACTTATGGCGAAATTTAATAAGATAAAAAAGAAATCACAAAACGCTCTTAATGCGGAGAAGGTTGGCAGGTTCGCCGACAAGCCAAAGAATATCAGAAGCATGGAGTTGCAGGTTAGGCGTAGGCGAGCAGAGTTTCTCCTGGTTAGGAATCTCGACTCCGACAATCATACACTGGAAATCTTTGCGAATATTGCATTGCAGAATGCTTAAGCCATCGTATGTTGAGCCTTCGGATATGATGAAACGGCGGAGAAGCATAGACTTGCCTGAACTTGGAGTCACAGCCTGATTTGTCATATCGTTCAGTATTTTACCGAATGCGTTCAGGTTCTCGTCGGTACCCATAATCTGGACATGGTCGCCGGGAATGAGCAGGGTGTCGGCATGAGGTATGACCATATTTTCCGCACCGCGAGTGATAGCCACCACGTGGGTGTGATATTTCTGTCCGAAATTGAGTTCTCGCAGTGATTTTCCAGCCCATTCAATGCCGACAGGGACAGTGAAATCCTGTATGTGAATATTTCGTTCGATGAGTTCACCCTCGAAGTCGTGGTGTGTGGTTTTGCTTCGTTGTTCCATTTTCTCGCGTTGGTTGAAGTTCTCGGTGAAGAGGTTCTCCATACTGATGTTACGCTTTTTCAGGCTGTTGCTGAAGGTGATAGGTATGATGATGACGAGTACGAAGAAGATGAGCATACCTGTGCCAAGGGTGGTAAAATGTGCAAGAATATATCCAACGGAGAAAGCACCGAGAATACCACGGGCAAGCATAATTGCAACGATGGCAACACGGTTGAAACCTATAGTGGAGAACCAGAGGTTGCGTGCTTCGGGACTGTTGTATTGCCGCATAACAAGAGCTCGTATGAAAGGCGCATCGAGTATGAGTGTCGTTATGGCGCAGAATATGTGTGTTGAGGTAAATGGCAATAGTGAAATGAGCAGTGGTTCAATGTAATAGAGCATTATTGAAATCACTGCGAAATTGAGGACAAAGTAGATGATAACGTTTTTGAGGGTCTGCTGGATATAAGGTTTCCAATTGTGGTTTTTGCCTTCGAAACGAGGTGTGCCGCTTGTGTATTTGTCAAGGAAATTTTTGGTTTTGGCAGGTAGGTGAGAATCAATGAATTTGTAGGCTGGCGAGGCAAGTCTAATCATATATGGTGTTGTGAATGTGGTGAATACAGATACTGCCACTACAATAGGGTATAGAAAATCGGAGGTGACGTGAAGTGATGTTCCGAGAGTGGCAAGAATGAAGGCAAACTCGCCAATCTGAGTCATTGAGAAGCCGCATTGAATGGAGGTTTTGAGGTTTTGTCCTGAAAGAAGGTAACTGGCAGAACCGAAAATCATCTGACCGAGCATTACGGTGAGTATCAGGCATACGATAGGTATGATGTATTGCCAGATAAGAGAGACGTTGACCATCATTCCGACAGAGACGAAGAAGACTGCACCGAAGAGGTTTTTGATGGGGTCAATGAGTCTGGCAATATGTTCTGCCTCAAGAGTTTCGGCAAGAATTGAACCCATAACAAAAGCACCGAAAGCAGCCGAGAAACCTACTTTTGCAGCATAGACGACCATACCGAAGCATAGTCCGAGCGAGACGATGAGAAGAATTTCGTCGGTGAACAGGTGTTTGAGTTTCCGGAGGACGATTGGCACAAGAAAAATGCCGACGATGAACCAGAGAATTATAAAGAAGACGAGCATTGAAATGCTGTAGATGAGTTCGCTACCTTCGACCGAGTTGCTTACGGAGAGAGTTGAGAGGATTACCATCATTACGATGGCAAGAATGTCTTCGATAATAAGGACGGAGAGGACTATTCCAGCAAAGCGTTGCTGCCGGAGTCCCATATCGTCGAAGGCTTTGAATATGATTGTGGTGGAAGACATTGCGAGCATTCCGCCGAGGAAGATGCAGTCCATTTTGCTCCATCCGAAGGCTGAACCGACCAGAAAGCCGAGTAGCATCATAAAGAAGATTGTGACACCTGCAGCGACAAGTGGGGATATGCCCATCTTCATTATTTTCTTGAAACTGAACTCAAGACCAAGAGCAAATAGAAGGAAGTTGACGCCGATGTCGCTCCAAAGGTGGATGTTGTCAAGGTCAGTGACGGAGGACATATATGGCATATTTGGGCTCACAAGAAAACCTGCAACAATATACCCGAGAACAAGTGGCTGTTTGAGTTTTTTGAAGAGAAGAGTCATCGCTGCTGCAACGACAAGAATCAGCGCAAGGTCTTGAATCATTGGTTCCATATTGAATAATGTTTAGGGTGGTTCTATTAATTATGTTTTTAAGTTACAAGGCGGATGGTTCATTGTTGGACGCTTTTGAGTTTATTTTTGCATTTTGCTGCTTGTCAGTCGGTCACATAGCCCGCTATGCTCCCTTCTTTCGCACAGCAATCTGCTAAAAATAAACTTCAAAATCGTCTCAAAACCTAATTAATAGAACCACCCATAAGAACCACCCTATACATAATATGAAAATCAAAAAAGGTTTTATGCTCTGTCCCACAATGGGCAAAACGATGGTCATTACAACTGAAGAGCTAGCGAAAGATTTTTCGGGTATGATCAAGATGAACGAACAGAGCACAGATATATGGAAATGGATTGAGGCAGGCAAAGAACGTAACGAGATTATAGCACTCTATGCCGAGACATACGACATTGACACAGTTCAGGCAGAAAACGAGGTTGACTGGGTTATAAAACAGATGGCTGATGCTGGAATTTTAGAATAATCGAGAGAGGCTGAAAATGCGAGGAAAAATCGGGTGAAAATCGGGTGAAAATGGTGGGTAAGAAAAATGGGAGGTAAAAATTTAACATTTC
>JAGHVI010000170.1 GCA_018064385.1 Candidatus Minthenecus merdequi | reverse complement strand
GTTGCAGTTTCTTGCCCTTGTTATCCTTCAGCCAAAGGTCTGCCCTCAACTTTGCATCAGAGTATTTTTCTGACGCCTCGTTCCTTGCGACTTCGAGACAGTCAATGTCTTCATCGTATTTAGCCAGCAACTGCACCATAAAACCGGTGTCGCCTTGATAGAGATGGCGGATACAAGCCATATTCTGTATCTGCTCGTCGGTGAACTCACGGTGAGCACGGTCAATCTGACGGAAGATGTTGCGTGCGTCTATGAAGAGGATACGCTTGTCATCCTCGCGTGCCTTGTCGAAAAACCAGAGGGTTGCAGGCAAAGTCACTGTATAGAACAAATTGGTAGGCAGCGAGAGCATACCGCTGATAATGCCGCTTTCGATAAGACGCCTGCGTATTTCAGCCTCGGTGTTGCCAGCATCGCTTGCCGAGTTTGGCATGACAAGTGCAGCACGTCCCTTTGGTTTGAGGGATGTGGCAAAAAGGTTTATCCACAAGTAGTTTGCATTAGGCACGGTTGCAAGGTCATCCTTGCCCGGCTTTTTTGATTTGTTCTGAGGTATGCCATATTCGCTGAAACGAGGCTGGCATTTCACCCTTGCAAGGTTTACGTCATCCACATTGAACGGCGGATTTGCCATCACATAGTCAAAACGTCCGTACGTGTCGAAAGGGTCGTCATAGTAACTGTTTGCGTTCACAATCTGGCTGCGCAGACCATTGAGAAACATATTCATACGGGCAATCTTGACAGTCTCTTTTTCTTTCTCGACACCGTGAACGACCAACTCGTGATCCTCGGTATCCTTATATGCCTTTCGGTGTTCCCTGACGAAATCAGCACTCTGCACGAACATACCGCCCGAACCACAGGCAGGGTCAAGAATCATACCACCGTATGGCTCAATCATCTCGACCATCAGACGGACAACACTGGTAGGGGTGAAGAACTCGCCACCGCCTTGCCCCTCCTTCAGCGCAAATTTGCCAAGGAAATACTCATAGACCTTGCCAAACACATCGCCCGAAATGTCGGCAGGTATGTTGCTTATGTTTTTCAGCAGAGCCTTTGCCAGGGCACTGTCGTTGTTGCCGTCGCTGTTCGACGACACCAACTCAAGATACTCCTCCTTAGGCAGAGAACCCACGAGTTCGGGTTTGTAGCGCTCGATACTCTCCATAGCCTCCTTGATAGCCTTGGGAATATTCTCGCTTTCCGGGAGATTCAGAAGGTAATCGAAAATCGCATTGTCTGGCAGATAATAGCCCACCTTGGACAAGGCGATGTCCTCAATCTTCTTGGCATTTCGTCCGCCCAACGACCTCTGGTATTCCTCCTCAATCTCAGCCTTGAATTTATTGTATTTGATAGAGACGAAACGCAGGAAAATAAGTCCCAGCACAGGAGTGGAATATTGCGAAGCCTTCAGTCCGCTGTCAGCACGAAGCTTGTCGGCAACGCTCCACAATTGTTCTTCAAGAGTAATAGTATCTTTCTTTGCCATAAGATATTAAAGTATCATTTTATCGGTTGTTATCATTGGTTTCATATACATTTTGCCATATCTTTTATCCGCTTTCCTACATTCCAGTAGTCAAGTATCTTCTTTTGGGGTAGTTGTCAGCCTGCCGACATTCGCACTGCAAAGTTACTGCTTTATTCTGATATACGCAAATATTTTGAATGAAAATATTAAGGGTGGTTCTATTAATAGGTAGTTCTATTAATTAAGTTGAGACGATTTTGAAGTTTATTTTCAGCGGATTGCTGTGCGGAAGGAGAGAATATAGCGGACTCGAACCGCTCACCTCAACACTGCCAGTGTTGCGCTCTAACCAGATGAGCTAATACCCCTTACATTCAACCTCTTCGCTCGAACGTTTATACTCTTCTGCAAGATGTTTATCATATTCATCTTTAGTGCAAAAGTATTTTGTCTTATAACACTCAGATAATCTCCGGAATGCCTCTTTGTCGCTGAAAATGTTCTTTCCACCTGCGTCAAACACCTCGCAATCCACATTCATTGCCAAAGCTCGCTCATAGAATTGAATTGCCAACACACTTTTCCCCTCATGATCCAACAGATACGCTTTGCAATACAGCACTTGCCAACGAACCGAATCGACACGCCACACCTCGTCCATCTGACGGAAAGCCAACTCTTTTTCGTGATGGTAAGCATACAGTTTCACCACATTCCTCACCATCTCATCGCTGTACGTGTGGTCTCCCTCAGCCAACTGCTCCAACTGCAAAGGATACCATTCCAACAGTTCGAAACGTCTCTCCTTGCCTACAATATACCCAAGCGAATAAGCGGTGACAATGACAGCCAGGGCGAAATATGTAATCCACTTTTTCATATCTTTTAGCTACGGTTTGCCAATAGGAAAAAACAAAGGCGAATCATGCTTGAACGTAAGCATAATTCGCCTTTCAGCGTTTTTTATATCTCTATGTGTTAGTTGGTTGAAATCATATAAACAAAAATACCCCCCCCGTTAAATTTTGTTAAAGTTAAGGTGGCTGCGGTGGTCAGTGATATGTGGGGTTTGTGGTTCATCGTGGTGAGTTACTGAGCCTCATCTTCCTTGTCTTCAAAACTGCCACGCTGCGTAGCACTTTGCTGTTTCATCTCAAAAATCTGCTTTTGCTGTTCTATCTCACGGCGCAGTTCCTCATTAGAGGGCATGTACGTAAGGTATTTGGCGGCAAAAAGTTGGTCGTTGTCGTGCATTGAGGAGTAGCGCGCGACATCTTCGTCCGTGTCGGCACAAAGCAGAATTCCGATAGTCGGGTTGTCACCCTCGGCACGCTCCTTCTCATCATACATTTTTACGTACATCTCCATTTGTCCGACATCCTGATAATCCACCTTGTTGGTTTTCAGGTCGATAAGCACAAAACACTTCAGCTTGAAGTTGTAAAACACAAGGTCTATGAAGTAATCGTGCTTTTCGGTATAGATGTGCTTCTGGCGATCCACAAAAGCAAAACCCTTTCCCAGTTCACGAAGGAATTCCTGCAAATGGTCGAGTATGCTCTGTTCCAAATCACTTTCCGTGTAATCCGTTCGATTGTGATAACCTAAGAACTCTGCAATGACAGGGTTCTTCATGTACTCCTTGGGGTCTTGCAATGGAGCTGTGAGCTGCCGCATTTCAGCTTCCACCTTTTCCCGCTTAGGCGATTGCAACAGACGGTAATAGTACTGCGACGAGACGTTACGTTGCAATGTCTTGACGCTCCAGGCCTGTTCGGCTGCTTCTCTCTCGTACCAGGCACGGGCATCTGCGTTATCCTCTTGAAGGAGAATACGATAGTGACTCCAAGATATTCGTATAGGTGTTGCAGAAGTAAGGTGCCGGAATACGTCATTCAATTGTTTACTCGGTGTGTAAACAATTTTGCCCTGAGATTGTTTACACGGTGTGTAAAGAATCTCAGCAAGAGGCTTGCCAAGTGTGAAAAGCGTTGAATACTTTTTGTGGAAATTGACGAAATGCCATAAATTGATGCAGCCAAATCCTTCCCCGTATTTCTCCGTAAGTTGCACAGACAATTTCTGTATCACCTGCTTGCCATATTCAGCACGTTGCATGCCATGCAAGTCTTCCTCGGCGATACGCTTGCCAAGTAGCCAGTTGCGTGCAACAAGGGTCACGTTCACCGCTGCGTATGCTGTTCGTTTTGCCTGTTCTATGATATTGCTCGCATCATTCAGCAATCCGTCTATGTTTATTACAT
>JAGHVI010000024.1 GCA_018064385.1 Candidatus Minthenecus merdequi | reverse complement strand
GCAGAGATAAACTTGTTTAAATATGCCGAGTGCAGCCGACCTTCTCCAATTATGGAACATCCTCTTATATAACATACAAACATAATTAATAGAACCACCCTTAAATACTAGCATCGATACTGAATCACTGATTTTTCCTGACTTCGGGAATTCTTCTGTAATGGTCAATTTTGTCAACAGACACATCTGGTTATCAGATGATTGAAAAATATCCCGAATGACGCATTCCCGAAGTCAGGAGTCCAAATCACTTGACCGTGACTTTTATGGTTTGAACTCCATCGATAGTGACGAAATAGATACCAGGAAGAGGCATTTCGTAACGACCGGTGGTGGATTCTTGTTGCTGTGACACAATGACTCTGCCCGACAAATCACAAATGCGAATTTCAGCATTCTCCTTTTCGGTCACTACATTGATGTCAAGTCCGGATGTATAGACGTTGTTTGAGTAGCAAACCAACTCTTCGGCACCTGTTTCTTCGTCCATAGTCGTAATCACCTTTATCATCCAGGAGACATAGAAGTCTGATTCGGTAAGCGATTCCCACGAAGAGTTGCCGCCAACTGAAATAAAGCAACCATCATTATTGCCTGAATAGTGTGTATATGCACAAGGATAGGATGAAGAATCGTCGTTTTTGAAGACAATCCACAGCGGCTGAGTCTCGTCTATAACATAAGGAGTAGGAAGGCTGTAGGTGTTGTATGCATTGCGCGCAGTAGTTGTGACACCCGAATATGACTTTTCGCAAGTCTGCGGTGCAGTTAATCCACCTTCATATATGTACATTGAGGTGTTGGACGATGAGACATCATAGAGCTGTATTGCCGTAATCTTCTGACCTTTGCGAAGCACGGACTTGTCAAACCTTACAGCCCAATAAATTTCGTAAGACGAAGATGTCCCTATTGAGTTTATATATTCGTCAGTGACAGAATATGTTAATGTGTCTGCTTTGAGCGAGACAAAAGATGCAGTCACAGTTTTGTCTGAATTCATTGTTATCTCGCGAGGCTGATCCATTGAACCATCCTCCCAACCTGCAAACTTATAACCCGTATTTGCCTTCGCAAAAATTGACGCTGTTTCTCCTTGTGAATATTCACCTGTACCTTCAACGTATCCCGCAGCAGAAGGAGTGACGTTTCCTGTAAGAGTATAGAATGTCCCGGACCTTGTATCAACAATAGCTTTTATCATACAAGAATAGTAGTATCCGTCAGACGAAAGAGTTGACCAGGAAGTCCCGTTTGCGTTACCGAACAATTCGGTATCAGTATTCCCTGCGTATGTTGTGACAGCAACAGGATAACTGGAGCCGGAACGGCTGAAGACAATCCAAAGAGACTGTGTTGCATCAATCGAGAGTGTGCTGGAAAGAGAGATTGTTTTCCAACCAGAACCGCTGAGATTTACAGTCTGAGTATGTACAGATGTCTGAGGCGAAGTGGTGCCGCCTTGATATACATGCAATGTATATGAACCGGCATCCGTGATGTAGAGCATTACTTTTTTGAGTGTCTTGTTTGGCTGTAACTGCGAAGCAGGAAAACGGATACCCCACCATTGTGTGCCGGAAGTGGAGCCCGTACCAAAACTTGCGGAATAACCATCCTTGCAATAATAAAGTGTGTCACCTCCGCAAGGTTCAAAATTAGCAGTAAGACTCAAGTTGCCACCATTGCCGACAAAGCCTCGAGGATTATATATACAGCCATCGCTCCAATCAGTAAAACGATAACCCTCGTTCGACTTGGCAATAAGGTATGTAGGATTATTTGAATAGTTGTTCATTGTGGTGTTGCCTTGAACAAGAATACTACCATAATTGCTATTGTTGACAGAATAACTGATTGTAGATGTAGTTGCAGTAGAATTGTTTGGTTTGAGATTTATGATTGCTGCGTTGTCGATGTTGTAAGTTCCGGAAGAAGAACCACCTGTGCCGCTGCCTGGATTGAGTGAACCGATAGAATAGAAACCATCATAATAACCACCCCAACCCCAGTTGAAATCAAATTGGTTGGATGAGTTGTAACCATCACAGACGAAGCAATGCCCTGAATTATAGTCATAACCGGTATATATGATAGGACGAGACTGGTCAAGTTCATTTTTGAGAAGCTGTTTCCATTCTGCATCTGAGAAATTGTTGTATTCAACGCTTGACAACCCCCAATCATAATGGAAATAATCACGCAGAGCATTCTCGGCACAAACCATTGTAGGATACCCGAAAGATATTGTCTGAGCACCACTACCAGAAGCACTATAGTTCATCTCGCAAGCTACACCTACATGATACATAAGCGTTGCCACAGCATTAACTTCGGTTGATGTTGAGTAATAATCAAGTTCGTCAGGCATATTGGACCATTGATAAGTGGTGTTGCCGAAATTGGCAGAGAGTGTTTGACCTTTCCAACTGTAAGAGTGAGAGCCATGACCTGTTGCAGGGTGATTCCAGTATTTCATTACTTGTGCAGTCGCTGTTGCAGTACAACCCGTGACAGACTTGTAGCCACCATCGTTAGGGCATAGGTCGTTGTAGTAAGGTGACTGATCCCACGAAGTAGAGAGCAAAGGGCTTACAACAGTAATAATAGCAGGGGCGTTTGACTGGAGTGGTGTGGAGAGTTTTTTCCACTCGCTCGTCACCTGATGCGATGGTTCGATGTTGTTGTCAATCATCCACTGAATCTGCTTGCCAGTACCTGTGAGCCAAGCCTTAAGGTTTGCAGGTAAAGAGTCATTGCGAACAGGATTCGAAAATGAGTATCCGATAATAGGCAACACGCGATTGTCGGCAGAGACAATAACAAAACCGATATTGTCGCGTGTTGAGAAGACATATATGTTGTCGAATTGCAGAGAGACCTCTTCAAGATTGACATTTGGCATTTCTGTATTGTTGTGAGCCCAGAAATTTGTAGCAATGTCTTTTGCCGTTTTTGAATCTACAGGGTTGGCTTGTATAGAAATTATTGCCAACAAGGAAATTAAAATTGTAACAAATCGTTTCATTTGATATAGTTATTTGATTGTTTTTTATTCGTTATCGTAGTTTTTAGGTGAGTTCTATAAATTCATTTTGAGGGTTTTTGAAGTTTGTTTTGAGCAGATTGCTGTGCGGAAGAAGGGAGCATAGCGGGCTATGTGACCGACTG
>JAGHVI010000003.1 GCA_018064385.1 Candidatus Minthenecus merdequi | reverse complement strand
AATCAGCAAGATGTCAAAAGAAACTTCAAAAACACCAAAAAGTTTATTTGTTACTTGTCTTTATATTTCTTTCTTAATGGTGAATTTTTAGAACTCACCTTTAGAAAGTTCAGCAAGTGCTTTGTCGTATCGAGCTTGCGAGGTAGCCTTATCGTTGTTGATGACAGGACCAGTGACACAACCTCCTTCGCAAGCCATAACCTCAATGAATTGGTGAGGACATTTTCCAGTTTTAGCATACGCTTTAAGAAGGGCTATATTTTTGCGATTTAGGTTGCTGACAGCCACAAAGTTGACAGTCTTGCCAAGATGTGCCTGAACTGCACCTGCCACACCTCCAGTGTGACCATAACCATGACTTTCGAGATATGCTTTTTCGTCAAGGTGTATTGGCAATACCTGTTCTACCTCAATGTCAAGACCATCAAGGACAGAACCAACCTCCTCAAATGTCATCACATAGTCAACGTTAGGGTTTGACATAGCCTCTTTGCGCTTAGCTATACAAGGACCGACAAAAACAGTTATTGCCCCAGGAAATTTCTTTCGCACATATTCTGCTGTGTAGCACATTGGACTGCCTGTTGAGGAGACATATTTCTGCATTTCTGGAATATGTTTTTTGACCAACTGAATGTATGAAGGACAACAAGAAGTGGTCATAAAAGGCTGACCTTCGACCAATTTATCCATAAGTTCTGCACCCTCTGTACGCGTGGTTTGGTCTGCACCATAAGCAACCTCTACAATCTCGTCAAAGCCTATTGTTTTGATGGCGGAATAAATCTGCTCCTTAGGAGCATTGTACTGCGAGAGAATGGCAGGGGCAACCATCGCAACAACCTTTTGTTCTGGATTCTTGATATGCTCGAGTATGTCAAAAACTTGAGAAATGTCGAAAATTGCACCGAATGGACAAGCATTCATACATTTACCACAGTAGATACACTTACTCTCATCAATATGCTCTACACCAAACTCATCCTTTGATATAGCTTTTACAGGGCAAGCTTCCTCACAAGGAATAGGCACATAAATTATGGCGTGATAAGGACAACTTTCGTGACATTTTCCACACGAAATGCAGAGGTCGTGATTGATTTCCGCCTGACCATTGTTTTTGAAATGAATGGCATTTTTTGGGCAATTCATATAGCAAGTACGTGCCACACAGCCTCGGCAAAGGTTTGAAATCTCGTAATTGACCTGCACACACGACGAACAAGCCTCGTCCATCACGCACATAATGTTACGTTCAAACTTCTTGCGACGTTCCAGTGCCTCCCTGGCATATTGCGAAAGAGGTGTAAGTTCGTCCGTCTCGTCACTCATATCAAAACCGAGGAGTGGAAACATCTTGTACTTCCAAACAGCTCGTTCTTTGTGAATACAGCAACGCCCTCTTGCCTTGGATTGCCTTGGGCTAAGGTTGATTGGAAGGTGGTCAATCTCTTCAACAAGACGACCTTCGCGCCATAATCTGACAAGTTTTGCCAACAAACCATGACGAACTATCATTACATTACTCTTGTAAGCCATATAGTTAGAGAAATATATAATTTTGGTACAAAGATAAGAAAAAAATACGATATATGCTATGGTATTTGCAAAAAAATTAGTAACTTTGCACCCTAAAGTTTAACTGCCGATGAAGAAACTAATACTTCTTGATGCATACGCACTGATTTACAGAGCATATTATGCTTTTCTGAAAATGCCAAGGGTAAACTCTAAAGGTCAAAATACCTCGGCTATATTTGGTTTTGTCAACACCTTGGAGGATGTCATCAAGCGTCAGTGTCCTTCGCACATCGGTGTCGTTTTTGACCCAGGCGGTGCAACGTTCCGTCACGAGATTTATAAAGAGTATAAGGCAACACGTGAAGAAACTCCCGAGGATATCAGGTTCGCAATCCCATATATTAAACGAATTATTGCCGCTCACAATATTCCAGTAATCGTTGTCCCTCGTTATGAGGCGGACGATGTCATAGGCGCTTTGGCAAAACAGGCGGAGACAAAGGGTTTCGACGTCCTAATGATGACACCTGACAAGGATTATGGGCAATTGGTAACAGATAAAATAAGGATACTCAGACCTGGACAAGGCAGCAAACCAGCTGAAGAGATGGGACCACAGGAGGTCGCCGACAAATGGGGATTGCAGAATGCCGCACAGGTGGTTGACTTGCTCGCACTTATGGGTGATGTGTCGGATAATGTTCCAGGCTGTCCCGGCGTCGGCGAGAAGACGGCAGTGAAACTCTTGCAGCAGTTTGGCTCGATTGACAATATGCTTGCGAATACTGACCAGATTAAAGGCGCTTTGCGCCAAAAGGTTGAAGGTAACATAGAGAACATACGCTTCTCGAAATTCCTTGTTACGATAGATACCAACGCACCTGTTGAGTTTAAGGAAGAGGAGTTTCTACACCGTGAACCTGATATTGCGGAACTGACGAAGATTTACACAGAGTTGGAATTTCGCACTCTGCTTCAGAAGATGGACACAAAAGAAACTCAACCATCGCTTTTCGATGAAGCGGTAGTGCCAGAACCGATTGCAAGCATATTCACAACATTAGCAGACATTGAACATAATTACGAATGTGTTGACTGCGACGAAAAAACAGAAAGTCTCTTGGCAAAGCTGAGTAATGCAAAGCGTTTTGCTTTCGATACTGAGACGACAGGTGTTGACGCAACCACGGCTGAACTTGTGGGTATGTCGTTTGCTATAAAAGAGAACGAGGCTTTCTATGTGCCTGTCCCTGCTGCGAAGAACGAGGCACAGATGGTTGTCGAGAGATTCCGTGGTGTTCTCGAAAATGAGAATATAGGCAAGATTGGCCATAACATCAAATACGACATTATGGTCTTGATGCGTTACGGCGTTGAGACGAAAGGCGAGATTGACGATACGATGGTGGCTCATTATCTGCTCCAGCCAGAGATGCGCCACGGTATGGATTACCTTGCTGAGGTGCTGATGAAATACCAAACCATACACATTGAGCAACTGATTGGCGGCAAGGGCAAAGGGCAACTCAGCATGAGGGATGTGCCAGTGGCAAGAGTGGCAGAATATGCCGCTGAAGATGCAGACGTAACACTGAAGATGTACAACATTCTTATGCCTCAACTTGAGGAATTCAACGTCCTGCCATTATATCGGAATATAGAGATGCCGTTGGTCAGCGTGCTTGCGCGTATGGAAATGTGCGGCGTGCTGATTGACGATTTTGCACTTGCCCAAACAGGTGAGCAGATGAGCGGTGAATTGAACAATATTGAGCATGAAATCAAAAATATAGCAGGCGAAGGAATAAACATAAGCTCACCTCGTCAGGTGGGCGAACTGCTGTTTGACACACTGCATCTGGTGGATAAACCAAAAAAAACCAAGACAGGTCAATATGTTACTGACGAAGAGACGCTCGAACAGTTGCGCAGCCTTCACCCCGTTGTCGGCAAAATATTGGAATATCGTGGCGTGAAGAAACTGCTCAGCACATATATCGAAGCATTACCACGACTGATAAACCCTAAGAGTGGACGTGTGCATACATCGTTCAACCAGACAGTTACAGCAACAGGTCGCCTCTCGTCGTCAAACCCTAACCTGCAGAACATTCCAGTACGCGGAGAACAAGGCAGAGAGATTCGCAAAGCTTTTATCCCTTCTGAAGGATGGAGATTTATCTCTGCCGACTATTCGCAGGTTGAATTGAGACTGATGGCTCATTTTTCGCAGGACGAAAATCTTCTGAAGGCATTTCGTGAGGATAGGGATATTCATAGCGCAACCGCTTCTACCCTCTTTGGTGTAAACCTAAACGATGTGACTGGTGATATGCGCCGTCGTGCTAAAACCATCAATTTCGGTATTATATATGGAATGTCAGTTTTCGGTATGTCAGAGCGTATGGGAATTTCACGCACCGAAGCAAAGGATTTCATTGACAGCTATTTTGCCAATTTCAGCGGTGTTAAGCAATATATGGATGAAGCCATCGAAAAGGCAAGACTCAATGGTTATGTCGAGACTTTGCTGCACCGTCGCCGTTATCTGCCTGACATAAACTCAAAGAATAGCAATGTCCGTAGTTTCGCTGAACGAAATGCCATAAATGCCCCTATTCAAGGTACGGCTGCAGATATTATCAAAATAGCTATGGTGAGAATTGACGAACGTCTGCGTCGTGAAAAAATGAGAGCAGAGATGATTTTGCAAGTACACGATGAATTGAATTTCAATTGTCCTGCAGAGGAAGTGGAGCAACTCAAAATCATTCTTTGCGAGGAAATGGAAGGAGCTTTCAAACTCGATGTTCCTCTTCGCGTTGATATAGGGGAAGGAGATAATTGGCTTGAAGCACATTAAGGTGAGTTCTAATAATTAGGTTGAGACGATTTTGTAAAAAAAATAAATTCAATATGAAACATCTTATTATCACACTATTGGCACTATCAATAATGCTGAGAGTTTTTGCAGTTGAACCTCCTCAAGGGACATTTACATGGGATATTCCTGTTCCATTGACGATTGACTATTTAGCAAGCGAAACCATAAGCGTAAGATCTGCAACAATTCAGCAGTATAGCGTATCATACGAACTGCAAGACCCCGCTATGGCGCAATATATAGCCATAAATGGCAATGTCATTACAGTGCTGAATCACTATGCAGGCGACAACGAGCAGACACAAGGCAAGATTTTCATCAAGGCAGTTATCAGTGGTATGTCGGAATATGACGACACAGAAATAACCACATACATAAAGACACGAAAAATTACACCTTCGCTGCAGTGGAACTGCGTTTTGAGTGATATGACTTGTGGAAGTTCTGTTCGACTTTCTGCCATTCACGGCAATACAGATCGACCATCGATGGACGTGACTTTTTCCTCGTCAGACAACCTTTCAAGTCCTTCCGCCTGTGTCCAAATTGACCAAAACACAGACATAATGACTGCCACAAACGTTGGAACAGGAATATTCATCACCGCAAAAATAGACTCTACAGAAAACTATAAAGCCACCAGCTTAACGTATCTGCATAACGATAGTATAGTGCGTTTCAATGTAGTGAAAGGTAGTAGGATAATATCGTGGGACAGCACTGATTTTGACAATATCAATAACCTTATTGGCGATTTGCCGTTGAAGCTGAATTATCCAGATGATGAGGACTCTGTGATAATAGTTTCAAGCAACCCACTCATAGCAGAAGTGAGGACTGGGAACATCCTTCATATACATAGTGCAGGCAAGGTGCGTCTGACTGCAACTGTTGCAGGTTCAGACAATTATTATGAAGCTTCCAGTGACACAACAATTAACATTCCAGCCGTTCAACCTACAATAGCTTGGGACGAAAATGTCATCAGCAATATAAATAGTCATAAAGTCATAACCTCCACGACTTGTGACCGCTCTTTGAAAATGTGTGTTACATCCAATTATGGAGACACAGCACACTATGTTTTTACTGTTCCTGAGAGCGAACAGCACATTGCCAAGGTGATTAACGACACAACAATCTGCTGCTATAACGAGGGAACAATTCACATCACAGCAGTTGCCAAGGCAGCCGGAATGGTGTCAAATTCCATCACCCACGAAATCAACATTTACACTGGAGAACTTGACTTTGTCAACCAAGGCAATTGGAATGACGTCAACTGTTGGTCACGCAACGACCTTGCAAGCAATATCGGGAACTACAAAGTCAACATAGTAAATCATTGTATAGTGCGTAACGGAGAAAAGGCTCATTGCAAAGGGTTGAAGATTTATGCCAACGGCAGTCTCACCATCGAGCCTGAAGGGCAATTGGTTGTTGAAGGTAGTATTGAGAATTTCGGAAGCGAAACAGGTCTTTATCTCAAGGCAGACAAAAACAGCAGTGCACAGGTTATTTTTGGGGAAGGAAATCCTATTGCAACAGTCGAAATGTACCTTGACCACTCTATTCTTGGTCACGACACTGTTTGGTGTAGCCATGGCATAACGTTGGACAAAGGCACGTTGCGTAGTACTACTAATAAAATGAATATCAAAACTTGGCAGGATGGATGGCAGAGAAGGTCTGGTCAGAAATTCCAACTTGATTCTTTCGTAGGTTATCTCATAACTGACACAATTCCTAATAAATATGTAGTTGACGGAAAGCTCATAAGCGGAGATAAGTCATTAACTCTCAGCCGTTCACTTGCCATAGGTGATATTATCGGACGCAATTTTATAACCAATAGTTACAATGCACCTATCAACATCAACGGCTTGGAATTTGAGAATATGAACTCAGAACTCTTTGATTTTGTTGGTGGTCAATACCGCACTTTGCCAAAATATACAGCATATACAATGGGTTATGGCTATTGGATGCCTGGTCACTCTCTCTTTGCAAAAGCATTGTCCGACCAAAGTGTCATCAAAATAGATTACGACAAGACTATTTCGTCCGACTATGAAAATACACTATTCAATATGCTCAAAATATCCGTCACTGGACAAAGTGGATATTCTGACACTCTTGTTCTTATGGATGCTGATTTTTGTTCGGAACAATACGATGATGGCTATGACGGTACGAAATGGACAGGCGATACATGTATGCCTCAACTCTATGCAACCACTTCCTGGGGCAAGGCATACGTCAATGTTGAGCAATCAATCGTTGCTCAAAGAATAGGCTTCAAGGCAGCACGCGATGGAGAACTATATACAATAAGATTCAATACAAACGGACTGGATAGCAGATACAACAAACTCTATCTATTCGATGCTAAAACTCAAGAGTTTACTGACATCATTGCTGGTGAATCGTACACATTTTTGGGCTCTACGCTTGGCGAGAATGACCGTTTCACTATAATGCGTGACAAGGTTGTCCCAGAAAAAGACAAATACGGCAGATGTATTATGGTACTTGGCAACAAGATATTTCTTGTTGGTTTTGAGAATAGTAACGTCCCTGTACGTGTGATTAATTTCGAGGGCAAGGTTGTCTGCGAATGGAACACTAAAGATGGCCCATGGTTGGAACTTCCATCGTTGGTGCCTGGATTTTATTTTATAAATGCAGAACGGTGCACGACAAAATTCTATAAATGAGTTCTATAAGGTGAGTTCTATGAATTTACCACAAGTAATAGTTCAAGCCTTTACGATAACAATATCGTCAAGTTTGGTGGAGTAATGAGGACTGAGGCAGACGTTTTTGTAATTGTCCTCTGAGTTGTTTTGAGTTGCAAAACGTATCTGATTTCTCCCAAAACGGTTGTTGATATTGTCAATGGTATTCTGAAGGCGCGCATCTTTGTCGCGGTCACGGGTATCAAAAAGATCAGCTTGAACATCTGATTCGTTGACAAGTTGTGTCATAATCACACCTCCTCTTTTGTATTGAATTCCTCCAATAAACTGACTGCGAAAAGCTGAGAGCATGTGACCGAGAAGTTCCTGAAGGTTATTAGTAGGAACGGGCAAAGTGATAACATCGGAAAGATAGTTTGCACCACCATCGGCGAAACGTGAAGTCCCTACAAAAACAACAAACTGAGCACAAACTGAGTGTTGACGTCGGATTTTTGAACAGCAGGATGACATAAAATTACTTAATTCTCCTTCAAGTTGCTTCCTATCCGAAATAGCAGACGAAAAAGTGCGCGAGACAGTTATAGTCGTCTTTTCGGGCAATTCGTCAAAAGTAATAGCATCTGTACCTCGAAGTTCCAGCCACGTCTGGATGCCTGGTTTTGAGAATGCGTTAGCAATCCACTGCTCGTTTTTGGCTGCAAGGTCGCCAGCGGTACGTACACCTTCGCAAATCAATTTCT
This sequence comes from Candidatus Minthenecus merdequi, assembly GCA_018064385.1. Taxonomy (GTDB): domain Bacteria; phylum Bacteroidota; class Bacteroidia; order Bacteroidales; family Paludibacteraceae; genus Aphodosoma; species Aphodosoma merdequi. The sequence goes on along the minus strand of JAGHVI010000003.1, from coordinate 3,516 downwards.
TGTAATTTCTACGACCTATTCCCCACACATCCTCAATAGGGAACGCCGCAATAGCTTTGATACGTTGTTCTTCCGTAAGAATCTGACAAACTCCATTGTATCCAGAATATTTCTTTGCATATTTTGAAGCAATTTTTGCCAATGTCTTGGACGAGGCTATACCTATAGACACAGGTATGCCAACCCCCCTGCGAATCTCACGGACAATCTGTTCGCAATATGGTTTGCACTCAGTCAAAGGAAGATGGTCAATATTAAGAAATGCCTCGTCTATTGAATACTGTTGCAAGAGATTAGTATGTCGCCCAAGAATAGTCATAACACGAGAAGAGAGGTCTCCATAGAGTGAAAAATTTGAGGAAAAGCAATAGACATTCTCACTTTTAATCAAATCACGAACCTTAAAAACCGGATCACCCATCTTCAGCCCAAGAGCCTTTGCCTCGTTCGAGCGTGCAATTATACAGCCGTCATTACCTGACATAACAACAACGGGCTTCCCTTCCAAATCAGGACGGAAAACCCGCTCGCACGAAACAAAAAAGTTATTGCAATCAACTAATGCATACATACTTTATGTATATTGTATGTAACAACGCCCCAGACAAGGAACTCGTTTTCAACTGTAACGTGGATAGGTTTGTAGTGGTCGTTGTGCGGTATTAACCATGCCCCATTACCATTTTTGTCAAGTTGGTACTCCTTCAGCATAAATTCGCCATCTATGGTGGCTATAACAAAATCACCATTTTGAGGCAAAAGACTACGGTCAACAACCAGAATATCGCCATCGAATATGCCTGCATCAACCATTGACTCACCACGGACACGCGCATAAAAAGTAGTCTCGGGGTGATGGTTCATCTCGCGAACGATGTCAATACGTTCGCCAGAATAGTCTGCAGCAGGGGAAGGAAAACCCGCATGAACAGCATCGGCAAGTTCAAGTTCGAGACTCTGCTGGTCGGTGTCTGAAATTGAGGTAATTTTCATTCGTTGGAACTGCGTTTCTTTACGGTATAGTCATCTCTTTCAATCTCAACATCAGGTTCAACTAAACGAGACGAAGCGTCAAGACGAAAACGTAAGAATTTTATGGTTTTTCCACGGTCAAGCCAGTTTTGTTCGTAGAATGTTCGTATGTCTGTCAGAGATTTTTCGTTGTCAGGAAGATGTGTTTCGTAGAGGTTATCGCAAGCCATCTCAATGGTGAGGCCACTTGCTTCTGCCATCAGTTTAGTATATGTGTAGAGAAAAAGGCTATCGGTTTTCAAATTAACACGACCATTATCCTTCATTATCTGACGGTATAGTTTCAGGAAAGTTGTCGAAGTCAGTCGTTTATTGACTTTTTTCATCTGTGGGTCGGCAAATGTAATCCAAAGTTCATCAACCTCGTTTTCAGCAAAGAAATATGGAATTGCACTTATGCCGGTACGCAAAAAGGCGCAGTTTTTCAGAGCAAGACGGTCAGCCTCAGTAGCACCAGTCCACATCCTGGCACCTTTGATGTCAACACCGATAAAGTTATGATTAGGAAAACGTTGTGAAAGCCCGACAGCATATTCGCCTTTACCACAACCTAATTCCAACACTATAGGATTCTGGTTATGAAAATAATCCTCGTGCCAACGCCCTTTCATAGGAAAAGTTGCGCCATTGTGCAGTATCTCGTTATAAGAAAGCTGGAACACATTTGAGAGTTGTTCCATTTCATAGAACTTCTTCAGTTTATTCTTCCCCATCACTAATTTTGATTTGCAAACCTATGTCAGCAATGCCTTTCAGAGAATCTGTTCTCATTCCATGACGTATATTCATCAGGTACTTTCCAGTTTGATTGAATCTGATGCTATCACGGTAAAGGTATGTCGCCGAATAGATAGAGCCAATACCTGAACCTGCCCAACGTCCAAAATTATCAGCAAGAAACAGGTTAACAGTATCGTTCGAAAAAGCCATATCTGGTTTTACATACTCAACGAAAAACCAAAGATTTTGATATTCATAGTCGCCTGTATTGCGAACAATGAAAGATATGTCATAAAACTGTGCAGTGTCCTCAATCACAAATTCAAACCTGCCGACTGAGTCAATGCTCCAACCATTGCAATCAACAGATTGAGTCTCTTCGAAAATGATGTTTCTATTACAAGAAAACAAAAGAGACGTAATCAGTATGAAGTGTATGTATTTCATATAACAACCATCAGTTCTTGTTCTCATTTGTTTGGGAGTTCTGACGCTTAGCGTTGTTGTCTCGGCGGCGATTGTTACGACGTTGGCTTTGTTTTTTGTCCTTATCAAAACGCGTGAGACTGTCTTGTCCAACAACATTTTGGTATTCTACAGGCTTAGCTTTACCCTCTTCAATGCTGAGAGTCTCTGGTTTTTCACCATTAAGGTTCATAGCAATTACTTGGCGGGCACGTTCGACACTGATGGTTTGCAAATTTGCCATCACAGAAGGACTGGACGAGTAAGTCAGTAAACGGCGGAATGTGTCAGATTTGCAGAGAAACCAAGTTCCCTCAATGGTTTCAAGATGTATATCTTTACGAGGAAAATCCTTCTGCGCATCTAGATACATAGCCATCTCAAAATTGACGCAACATTTAATTTTGGCACACTGACCTGCCAGTTTCAAAGGGTTAGTACTGAGGTCCTGACAACGGGCAGCATTAGTCGAAACACTTGAGAAATTGCTCATCCAGGTGGTGCAGCAAAGTTCTCTGCCACAAGGACCAATCCCTCCTATTCGTCCTGCCTCTTGACGAGCGCCGATTTGTTTCATTTCGATACGTACACGGAACTCTTCAGCAAAGACTTTGATGAGTTGTCTGAAATCAACACGTTCGTCAGCGATGTAGTAGAAAATAGCCTTTGAACCGTCACCTTGAAACTCAACATCTCCGATTTTCATAGCAAGATTAAGGTCTTTAGCAATCTGACGAGCACGAATCATTGTGGCTTGCTCGCGAGCTTTAGCCTCGTTGTATTTCTCCATATCAACCGCCTTAACTTTGCGATAGACACGGCGAATCTCATAACGTTCAATATTGATACGGTTCTTCTTGATTTGTTCGAGAACAAGCCTGCCCATCAGGGTAACAACACCTATGTCATGTCCCAGATTAGACTCAACAACCACGACATCACCTTTTTCGATTGGAATATGGGTACTGTTGACGTAATAGCCTTTGCGTGTATTCTTGAACTGCACTTCCACCAAATCAGTCTCACACTGAGCTTCTGGTATGTCAGCCAACCAGTTTACTACTGGCAATTGCTGACGCGTATTGCCCGCAAAACCTTTTTTACCAGGGTTAGACGAGTGGTCATTTAATGTAAAATCATCCATTGGTTCTTATTATGACTGCTTTTTAGGGTAGTTCTATTAATTAGGTTGAGACGATTTTGAAGTTTATTTTTAGCAGATTGCTGTGCGGAGGAAGGAAGCAATGCGGGCATTGTGACCGACTGAACTGACGACAAACCGAAAGCAATCAAGCTTTG
>JAGHVI010000106.1 GCA_018064385.1 Candidatus Minthenecus merdequi | reverse complement strand
AAATCGTCAATGCTTGCTGGAAGATACCCACCGCGAATTAGATTGAGCCACTTCTGAACCTCGTTTTCATACTTAAACTTTGCTTTTGCCCCAGTACCTTCGGCACTGAAGAAAACATTAAGGTCAAATTCGTCAAACTCTGTGTTTCTTGCCACTTCCTGAATTTCATCTGGCAAACGGTATGTCAGCATAACCATACGTGGCAGTGCTGAATATGGATTATTGCCACCCTTCCAATTCGCTTTCGCACCTTGCTCATCTGAATAAGTCCAGTTGAAAATCTGCTCCTCAATGAACTCACCGCTGTTTATTGCTCTGAATGGTGTGCCTGATAGATATAAATAATGGTTTGATGTGATAGGAAGCCACGTTTCATTTATGGCATTACCTGCTTCATCATTCTGGTATTTTTCAACATCAAACTCAACGGCGGACTCTTCGTCTTCTTTTTCAAATAGGTCTTTTGCTCGTTCACGCCATGCGCCAAAATGATATTCATCGAAAATTACTATATCCCAAGTGACACTATGGATAAACTCGTTTTTTGCTTTGATTCCCCCACCCTCTCCTGTGCCTAACATGTCTTGGAATGATCCGAAAACAACTATCGGCCTTTTCTTATCTGCATGTGAATATTCTTGGTCAATGTTCAGGTTGTTGTTTTTTGCATCTTTATTAGATATGAACTGCCAACCCTCAAAATCAACGTGGCTTAAAAGGTCATCTCTCCATGCCGACTCTACTGCTGGCTTGAAAGTGAGTATAAGGATACGTTTGAACCTCATTCGTTTGGCAAGCTGATAACTGGCGAACGTCTTTCCAAATCGCATTTTTGCATTCCAAAGGAATTTTGGTATATGGTCTGGCTCATCAACCTTTTGCCGTTTGAAATAATCCTCTGTCATCATCACTGCACGTTCCTGTTCTGGACGCATTTCGAATGTCTGTGTGCGTTTTTCAATGTTGGCTTTTCCTGTTTGCAGTGCTACAATGGCTGCTAAAACATCTTTCTTTGTGCATTTATACCATTCGTTTTTATCTTCACCTGCATTAAGTTGCATGAATCCCTGTTTCTTGAGAATGGCGTGAACGTCGTGGTCCATGAAGCATGAGCCATCATTACACATAGCCGATTCTTGAAGAACGACTTCGTATGGCACTGCACTTGTGTGGAGTTGCTCATTTATACGAGTGTCAACATCACGGTCTGTATAACCAATTTTAAGGTAACCCTTATGCGTGTCAACACCCTTAAGACGATATGCGTATATCGTTGGCTCTGCTTCTGGGCGTTGCGGAAAAAATAATTGAGCATTCATATCTAATTACACCATTGGACGTATTACAGACTCAATAAAGTCTATTTCATGTTCTGAAATTTTATATCTTGCATATAATTCAGAGTCATTCCAAGATTTTTGAAATGAAACGATAGGCACAAATTGATAAGAAGCTTTGGTCATATTCATTGATGCCAGAGATTGCATTATTAAAAACCGTACTAATTTTGTCTTTAAATATGATATGAAATTATCACATTCTAATTCAGTGTTGAAAGAAGCTGCTAAAAGGTAACTTTCTGTACAAGCGGATTGAGGTGCAAGTTTCTGAATAACAGAAAGCACCCTCATCATCCCTTCTTTATCAGGAACTCCTGCATGCTCAAATGATACCTTAGATACGATTACCTTCCATTTTCCCACATATTCAAGCCCTGAAGTAATTTTTGATTTCTGAATTTTTCCAAGTCCTGAACTACTTCTAAGTATGATTTCTCCATCTTGATCAAATTCGGTGCTTGAGTCAAGTCCGAATGGTCTTCTGCTGGATATCATTGAATTAAGTGTATTTTCTTTTTTAGAAAGTACTTTCTTTACAATAGAAACAGCCTCATTATACCTGATAAATATCGGAAATTCGTTCAATGAACGAATTGTTTCGTTTCGTTCCCCATTTTTTGAATAGTTTATGACTGAACAAGTACCTTTATAATTGCTATCCCATAGAAAATAGCAAATACCCCCTGGAATATCAACGCCATTAGGAAAACAACTTTTTGAATCAGCATAATCAACTATATTTTTTATGTGTTCATCATTAAGCATTGATTGTCTAAAGTCATCTAATCCTTTGCCTCCAGCAAACCAACGAGATGGTATAATCATACTAAGATACTGTGGACGTAACTTTTTTGCTTGGTTTACAAAATGTTGATAAATGGGAGTAGAACTCTTTCCTGCTCCACCACCTCCATCACTTAATTGATAAGGCGGATTCCCAATTATGACATCAAATTTCATCTTAAATAAATCTTCTGCATTTTTAATGTGAATGAATTGGTAAGCATGAGTCTCAAACGAATTGTCTCTATCATATTCGGATTTTGATGCACCACAATATTTACATCGTCCATTTTCCCAAGTATGGTTTATTCTCTGGAAAATGATGTTACCGTGCGGTTGTTCCTCTGAAAATTGATACACTGAAAACTTGCTACTTGGATATTTGCTGCAATAAACACTGCGACGTGAAAGCAGGCTTGTCAATTCTGTTATCGATATACCAAATAGTTGTTTCGTAAAAATATGGGCAAGCCTTTTTTCAAGGTTTGGCATTTGATGCTCTAATCCTTTTATAAGTCTCTTGGCAATCTCACGAAGGAAAACACCACTCTTGCATGCTGGATCAAGGAATGTTGTGTCAGGATTTTCAAATAATTCCTGAGGAAGAAGGTCAAGCATTTTATTCGCAATTTCAGGGGGCGTGAACACCTCGTCATTACTGAGGTTTGTGATACAAGAAAGCACGTCAGGATTATAGACGCTGTTGAAAAGTCCGTTATCCATTCTTTTGTATTTTTTTATAGTGTGTAGTATATCTTGCTATGAAATGGCCTTCAGGGTCATAGAGGTCGTTCTCATTCAAAAGCTTTGCTTCTGTTTCGTTTGATTGGCTCTTGCGAAGTATTTCTTCAAAAGTAAAATCCTGCCGCTGAACCATAGGTTTCATAACAGGACTCCACTCTGAGAAAATGATAGGTTCGTCTGTATCATTCCCGTTCTCGTCAACGCACATCAACGTAAGCGCATTGCCGCACACAATGTTTCTTGAAATGATGAATTTTATTGCTTCCCGTGTTTCATCTGTGCAGTCAGACTTACAAACCGATTTATATTGTTTATCCCAAATTTTGAAGAGATGCCGGCGGCAAGCCTCTACATTGTCACTCATAATGTCAACGCCATAAAGACTGCCAAGGGTAATGACTGAATAGTATTCGTAATCTCGGACGGAAGATTTGTATTTGCGCCTCACTTCCTTGAGTTTACGTTCAAGTATGGCGCATAGGAAATTACCATCGCCACAAGCTGGCTCAAGAAATCGCGAGTCAGGGCGAAGACACTCTGGTTTCACCAAATCAAGCATAGCATTGACTTCGCGTTCATTGGTGAACACCTCTCCATGTAAAGACACTCTTTCCTTGGATTTTATCTGACTTTTCCTGACCATAACTTCTCCTCCGTACAAACACCAAGTCAGCGAACTGAATATAATGAAGGCTATATGAAACCCAAATAAAACAATTCAAGCCAACTCGGCTAATTAACGCAAATGCTATCAATCAACCAAATTGGCTTGTATATATGTGTATATTGCAAGACTACTGCCATGCAAAAAGAAAAGGATTGCAGGCAATCATCTTACGGTATTCCTGAGGCCAAGCTTGAGAATTTCTGAACCTCCGTCCAATGATAAGAAAATGCCAACAATCCAGTAATGGAATGCTTGGCATTAACTAAATATTATCATTGGACGATTGGCAAACTCTCAGCACACAGTCTCTGGCTATATACGGAAAAGCCAACCATCATTGATGTGGTGTCTATTCAGAATTGGAAGTTTCTCAAGCTTGTTCTCTGGAATACCACAATGATAGTCAATGCTATTTATATGTAATATATTTGTAAATCAGAAATTTACGGCATCACCCACAAACAGCTGATTTTACGTTGCAAAGTAACAAAAATAATCTGATATGGCAAAGGAATTTGAAGGATATTTTCTCGAACTGCAAAGGTTTTTTTTCTAAAAATAAACAATTAGCAAAAAATAATTTTCATTCATTCGGATACACTTCGATATGGCTGCTGCCGGAATTACCTTGTTTGATGATGCGTATCTGGGTGGTTATACGTTCTGACATAGTGTCGGTGTGACTTATTACTCCGACCTTTTTTCCTTGCGAAGATTGCAACATTGACAACGAGTCGATGACAGTCGCCAGAGTGTCAGGGTCAAGCGTACCAAATCCTTCGTCAATAAAGAGATTGTCGAACGATATGTTACGAGACGAAAGTGCCGAAAGTCCAAGCGCAAGTCCAAGTGATACTATGAATGTCTCGCCGCCCGACAGTGATGTTGTATCTCGCACATCGTCAGCACGGTCATGGTCAACAACTCGGATTCCTAATGAATTTTTCACCTGCTGAAGTTCATAGCGACTATTAAATTTACGAATTTCAACATTGGCATGTTCAATAAGGAAACGAAGCGTATAGCATTGTGCTATCTTGCGGAGTGTTTTGCCTTCGCTTCCTATGGCATTATTTATCTCATCCCATTCACGCTTATATTCTTCAGATTTCTGTTTTTCTTTTACCATTGCACCCATTTGCCGAACGGCATCATTATGTCGTTGCAGTCGTGCCTTTGCATCTACAAGTTCTGTATTATCAAGGCTTTCTATCTCCGTTTTGCGTGCAATAAGTTCTTCTTTTGACTGTTCAGGCTTCATTGCTTGATGTTCATCGTGAACTTTTATCTCATTTTCAAGAGTAATTTTAGTGGAAGTGAAATATTCCATTGTACGTTTCTGTCTGTCTCGTATCTCTTCCCAATTATCTGTAGCAACAAATAACGATGTAATCACCTCGTTTGTAAGTTGTTCTGTCCTACCTGCATTATATTTCGACAACCATAATGAAAGTTCGTTCTTCTTTTGCGAGAGAGTTAAAAATTCATCCTCTTTATGGTTTTTTATAGCAAATTCTTCGCCTTTTATCTCCTTCAGTTGTTCACGTAATAAGGCTATTGCACTGTACTTATCTTTCAACGCTTTTTCTGCCACTATCTTTGCATTGTTCAATAACTTTTCGTATTCGTCTGGGTCTTTGTCACCTATCTCTTGTTTCAATGCATCTTCTTTTATATTGAACTCTTGTGATGTCTTTAGCCAGACATCAATGGCTGTTGTCAGAGCCTCAACTTTTTCATTCTGTTGCGACCTCAAGTTCTCGCTCTTTCCGTTTTCAGTTTCAAGCAAGATATACGCGTCTCTTACTTTTTTTTCTGCTTTCTGTTGTTTTTCCAACGAGTCATGCTCAAAATTCTGTTTCTCTCCTTCAGCCATCTCTTTTTCTTTTCTGAGCCTCTCTACTGTTTTGGTTAGGTTATTAAACTCTTTCAAACAATTTTCTGTCTCTTCAACACATTTTTCAGTCTCTGGTATAAGTGATTTGAGCATTACGACATCTGCATACCAATCCTTATGCAATTCATTTATTGCATACCACTCATTATTAAGCTTTAATATCTCTGTATCGAGATTGCGCAAAGTGTTTTTGATACCCTCAATCAAACCATTATTAGTTGCCAGTTCATTTGCCAGTTGTTGTCTTTTATCATTTTGCTTGTCAAAATTTATCCTTTTCTCGTCAACCAGTTTCTTCATTTCATCAATAACAGGTGTAATAGTCTCATCATTATGGTAAGGATGGTCTGTTGCTCCGCACAAAGGGCAAGCTTGACCTTCAACAAGAAGAGAACGATGTTGAACCCATTTTTCGCTGGTCATCAGAGTGTAAGACTTGGTCAAAGTATCCAACTCATTTTTCAACTTTTCAATTTCAAAAGTTTTGAGATGTTCCGATATTTTGTTATTTCTCTCTGTCAGTAGTTGCTTTTGGTTGAGATAGTTTTCTTTCTGATTACTTTTGATTTTCAGTTCATTTTGTATGCGTATGGCAGTGTTCAAATCTGTTTGGGTATTCAAAGCACAAGTCTTTGCCTCTTGAAGTTTAGCTGCATCGCATTTTTGAAGTTTCCCGTTTTCCTGATTATATTTTTCAAAGGCCTTTTCCGCCTTCTGTTTTATTATTGTTTCCTCATTTTTGAATTTGTTTAGCAGGTCACACTGTTCTTGTTTGAATTGTTTCAAAGCACGAGTTGCTTCTGTTATGGCTTTTTCATTGTCAGCCAACTCTTTGTCTGCTTTATCTTTGGCTTTGGCAGCATCATTTTTTGCTGACTCCTTTTCGTTGAACAATCTCTTCAATCCATCCAATTCAACTTTTATCTCACGAGCCTTGTTGATGTGTGGTTTCTGCTTTTCCAATTCCAGCGAAGTTTCTTCAGATACCTGATTCAGCTTCGCCAATGACTCTTCTTCTTTCTTGACATCTTCCTCTTTTGCTGCTATTTTCTGACCAAGGATTAATAAGTCTTTATCGCATTTTCTGATGTTTTCTTCAGCCTTCTTTAATTCGCCGAGCAGAGTCAAAGCAGGTTGCACTGCATCATGCAGAGCAAGGCGATCAGACTCGTCCCGCAAAGCCTCAATCTGTTGCTTAGCCTCGCTGAAACTTTGTTCAAAACCAGCAATTTTGGCAATATGATTATCTTCATCTTCATACCATTTAATGGATTCTCTCACTCGCTCCAACTCTTTTTTTGCTTTATCTTCAACATCAACAAGTTCAACAATTTTATTTTTAAGTTGAGCCAGTTCATCTTCCTGTATTATGTCTTTTACCTGAGCCGAGAAAAGAGCGACAATTTGGTCATATTTATGAGCCGCTTCATCTCGTTGTTGTTTTATCTTGAGTGCGATATTAGAATACAATCCTTCACATCCAATCAGTTTCTCCAGCAATTCGTAACGCTCGTTCTCTTTAGATGTCAAAAAATTAGCAAAAGACCCTTGAGCAATCAGCACTGTGCGTAGGAACTGTTCATAATCCAAACCTATTATTTGCGGCAATTCGTTCCACGCTGCCGTCTCTTCGGATTGTATTCCATTGTTTTGTACTATCTTATATAACAAAGTAACAGCTTCGTCATAACTCTTGATTTTCTGACGAACATACCATTCTGCACGATACACTACCCCATTGTTTGCAAGGAAAGTGAGTTTGCTGAACCCCTCTTTTTTACCTCGTGTCAGAATGTTGCGTGCATCGGTAGGAGCAAGACGGTTTTTTTCATCACTCTCCAATTCTCCGAAAATCTCTATATTCTGGTTACGTTCACCCTTCTTTCGTGGATAGCGCGGTGCACGATTGTATAATGCCAAACAGATAGCGTCCAGTATGGTTGACTTTCCACTGCCGGTAGCTCCTACTATGCTGAAAATGGTGCTTTCACCCAGTGCACCTTTATCAAAATTTATAGTTTCGCCATCTTGTCGGTCAAGCGATGCAAGATTCTTGATTTCAAGTTTTAAGAACTTCATTACTCTTCAATTTTAATTGTTTGCAGCAGACCCCTTAACATCTCTTCTTGATGTTCATTCATCTCAACATTGTTTTTCACCAAAAAAGTCTCTTTTATTGCTTCAAGGGGGTCACGATTCAGAATATCGTCAATACTCTGAATTTGCTGATTACCAGTTATGGTACACACATCAACAGTTTGTATAATTTTTTGTATTTTGCACAACACAGCGTTTTTTGTTCTTACAAAAGCTTCCAACTCATTGATGTCATCATTGTTCATTTTTTCTATTTTCACTTTCAACATAAGATATACAAAATCATCGTCTGGCATTTCACCCTTACGGTCAGCCAATTCCTTGTCTATCAGTTTTTGCAGTCTCTTAGGTGTAAGTTCTTCATCGTTTTCTGGCAGAACACGAAGTCTATGTTGCAAATTGTACTCTATAAACTTAGTTTCTATCTTGTTTCTATCATCTATAGTCACAAAATCCACGCCATGTCTATAATCTATCTCGGCAAATGACATAGGCAGAATGCTACCTGTATATCGTGCCCAATCTGTATTCCAGATATGCTGACGTTTGTGTATATGTCCACATGTCATATAATCCGGATGATTGCTCCACCCTTCCATAATCACCTCTTCCTGTCCACCAATAACAATTTTTTCGCTTGCGTCACTTGTTGCAATATCTGCCCCTTTGGCATACAAATGCGCCATCATCACAAGAGGAATGTTAGGAAACTTAGTTCTTGCTCTTGCTGTCAATTCGCGTATAATACTGTTAACTCCATTCGAGTAGTTTGAGTTCTGTACAACATCGTTTCTCAGATAAGGGACAGCTAACACAGCAATCTTTTCACCACTCTTGCTGGTGATAGGTATTATAAGGTCGTCATAATCAATTTCCCATCTTCCGCCATCTTCGTTTTGTACCCAAGTGCGATGTATTGAACCGCGAACATCTACTTTGTGTCGTGACAAAAGAGCCCTCGGAGCTTCAAGTCTATTTGCCGAGTCATGATTGCCTGCTATTATCACAATCTGTATTTCAGGACAACATTGTGTAGCATCTGCAATAAACTCGTAATATGCCGATTGAGCTGCTGCAGATGGATTGCCATTGTCGAACACGTCACCTGCAACAAGCAAAGCGTCAGGTTTCAGTTCTTTTATCTGCAAAAGAAGCCACTTCAGAAAATGTCTATGTTCCTGTAATCTGTCATTGCCGTGAAAAAGATTGCCAATGTGCCAATCACTTGTGGTTATTATCTTCATAAAATTTTTATAGACTATTGTTTTTTTTGCTGTTTGGATTGTGAGTTTTGTCTCTTCACTAATATATACCACGTTGCAAAGTTACAAAAATAATCGGACAGGACAAAATAATTTGAAAGATTTTTTTCAAGACGTGTCATTTTCTTCATGGGTAAAGATGCCGATTTTTTACCTACGTATGTACGAGGATTAATATTTAGGGTGGTTCTATTAATTATGTTTTTAAGTTACAAGGCGAATGGTTCATAATTGGACGCTTTTGAATTTATTTTTACATCTTGCTGCTTGTCAGTCGGTC
>JAGHVI010000111.1 GCA_018064385.1 Candidatus Minthenecus merdequi | reverse complement strand
GTATTCCGTACAGAAAATGAGCAAATCCTGTACGGATTGAGACAAAACAGACGTTTCGTACAGAAAAAGGCGAAATCCTGTACGGAACCTGACAAGAAACGTGACCATACGGATGCTGAAAGTGGCCAATGGCCACAAAATTGGCGAAAAAATTGTCAGGGGTCAATCGTGAATAAACTACCACCGCCTCACCTCTCTTTCACATTCTGCCATATACTCGTCACAATCAAGCAGTCGATGCAAACCCACTACAAAGAATTCTTCTGACGCAAGAAAATTCCTGACCACGTTTTCGTGGAAGCATAATAGAGGATAACTGCCTTGATAACCGATTTTCGAATTTGCGCCAATAATCTCCACCGCCCATTTGTTAATGTCTTGATAGTATGTCAACGACAGATTGACTATATCTATATGAGGGCAAAGTTCTGACGTCAGATTAGAACATATCTCAAACCTTTGTGTTATGTCACCCTGAACATTTACAGAACTCATAAAGTCCGCTGCTTCCGCTGAGGCACGCTCAAGACCCTCTTTCATCACTTCAGCAAGAGCTCTTAATGCGACTACCGAAACTCCATGGTATACGCCTTTCAAGGTTCCTTTAAATTTTTTAGCAAAATGTTCCTGCCACCAGGTGTTGCCAACATATTCTGGCAGCTCATTAAAAATCTCTTCAAAATTACGCATAGCCATTCTTTCTTGAAAGAATCTTGTGATTTACCATAGTAATCTCAAAATTAGCCATTTTTTATGAATGAGGCAAAGGCAATAAGCCTTGCCCCGGAAAAATGTAACCCTACGCGCAAGGTTGCAGCTTCTTATACGCAAGAAGAACTATTTGTCCTCGTCGGCAAAGTAATCTTCGGCCATACAGTCATCGACTTCGTTTCCCAGCGCCGACAGCCTGTCGAAAATCTGGTACGAGCCTTCTTCTCCCGTGCGAACATTGAAGATGTTCCGACACCGGTTGAAGCAAAACTGATGGCCTTACCGTCATACTCCCTTGAAGAGTTCTCTTCGCCGTCAGTGATGACGGTTACAAGGACTTTGTCGTCTTTCTCAAGTTTCTTCTGGAGCTCGGTGATGCTGAAGCCCATTGCAGGCTCAAATTCTTCTCCCCAGCCCCGGCAAGGGCAGCTCATTCGGTGTTTATGCGGTTTATTCACCGAGGTTATTTCGGCGAATAGATTGTTTATTCACCGAAAATCCCTAATTTTGCAAAAAAGATTCGCTATGTATTTGCATCAAAGAGACAATTGGTGGAACTTCCGCTATGATTCATCAGCAATCATGACCAGCCTTGCAGCGGTCAGGGCTAAGCAGGGGATGCTATTGGGAAGGATGAATTCGCTCGGATTCTCCTTGCAGGATGAAGCCGTGTTGACCAGTATGGCTCTTGAAGTCATCAAGTCCTCTGAGATAGAAGGCGAAATATTGAACCTCAATCAGGTCCGCTCTTCATTGGCCAAGAGACTGGGCTTCGATATAACCACCTCGGTTCCGGTGTCCAGATATATTGATGGTGTGGTCGAAATGATGCTCGACGCCACGCAGCACTATGCTGCACCCATGACAGATGACCGCCTGTTCGGATGGCACAATGTCCTTTTTCCTTCCGGAATGAGTGGACT
>JAGHVI010000122.1 GCA_018064385.1 Candidatus Minthenecus merdequi | reverse complement strand
CTCCCTCTCGGTGATGGTTTATTCCGTGCTTCTTCTGTTCGTAGAGGTGTAATCCTCTCAATATATGACCTTAACGGACATTTAATAACAAGCATGTTTGTTGACCTTGTTGATCCTAATGATGATATTCATGATCCTCATCATGCTGGTGGTACAGAGTTCTATCTGCCGAAGACTAATCAGTGTTATATCTACACATTCTGGTACAATAAAACTCGCATACATTCTGGTAAATTAATTCGATAAAAAAAGTTTTCTGAGATGGGCAAGGTTTTTTCAAAAAAAACCTTGCCCATCTCATTTTTTTTATGTACCTTTGCACTCAGTTTCTGACACCCAAAGAAATCTATAAATATCGAATTTTCTTTGACTTTAACTATCACCCTGAACTCACATAAAATACTTTACTATATGAACAAGCTATTTTCTATGATGGTTGCACTTTTCGTTGCTGCAACCGTTTATGGTCAAGACACAATTCCTGATCGCAATGCAAGTAGAGACAAAAATGCGACTCCCATAAAGAATAATGCTGAAGTCGAAAAAAAATCAGCCGATGACGAAGGTTTTGTTTTCTCTGTTGTCAAACAAGTTCCTATCACATCTGTTAAAGACCAACATCGTTCTTCGACCTGCTGGTCTTTCTCCACAATGGCATTCTTCGAGGCTGAAGTGCTCCGTACAAAAGGCATTACTGTTGACCTCTCCGAAATGTATCTTGTGAGCAATTCTATGTACGAACGTGGCGTACTCTTCGTACGATTGCATGGCAATGCTACATTTTCGCCTGGAGGTGCTTTCTCTGACGGTTTGGCTCTCCTCCGCGAACATGGTCTCGTTCCTCAATCTGCTATGCCTGGCCTTAATTATGCCGAATATCCACAGGACACTCTCCCTGTCCACAAGGAACTTGATGCCGTTGCCCGTGGATTCCTCAATTCTATTGTCGGTGGTAATATGACTAGACTTACACCTTCTTGGAAAATCGCTTTCCGTGGAATCTATGATGCCTATCTTGGCAAATGTCCTGAGGAATTCGAGTACGAAGGTAAAAAATATACTCCAAAGTCTTTTCAAGATTATTTAGGTCTCAATGCTGACGACTATGTTTCTATCACTTCTTTTACACACCATCCTTTCTATACACAGTTTGCTATCGAAATCGAGGATAATTGGCGTCACGCTCTCTCTTATAATGTACCTCTCGAAGAACTAACTGCTATCGTTGATAATGCTATTAATAAAGGTTACACCATTGCTTGGGGTTCGGATGTTTCCGAAAGTGGCTTTTCTCGCCAAGGTATAGCTGTGATGCCTGACAATAGCAAACTGGCTAAGGAACTTGGCTCTGATATGGCTCGCTGGCTCAAGATGAATAAAAGCGATTTCGGTGGTAAATTCACCTCTAAACCTGGTCCTGAACTTGAAATTACTCAACTGATGCGCCAGCAATCTTTCGATAATTACGAGACAACCGATGACCATGGTATGCTTATCTATGGTATTGCTAAGGATCAGACTGGCAAGGAGTATTACATCGTTAAAAACTCTTGGGGTGACGCTGGCAATTACAATGGTATTTGGTATGTTTCGAAGGCTTTCTTCAACTACAAAACAATTAATATTGTTGTTAATAAAAAAGCCATACCTTCTGCTATAGCAAAAAAACTCGGTATTAAGGGTGGTTCTATTAATTAGGTTGTGACGATTTTGAAGTTTATTTTTAGCAGATTGCTGTGCGGAAGAAGGAAGCAATGCGGGCATTGTGACCGAC
>JAGHVI010000044.1 GCA_018064385.1 Candidatus Minthenecus merdequi | reverse complement strand
GGATGATGCATAACGGTATTGACCTCTCGGCTCGATACGAAAGCGTCTATTCAATGTTTCCTGGTACTGTGATTAAAGTTGGGCAAGATAACAGGTCAGGCAAGTTCGTAACAGTTAAAACTGGCGATTATACCATCAGCTACTGCCATCTCTCTCAGCAGTACGTCAAGGTAAATGATTTTGTGAATGCAGGAACCATTATTGCGTGTTCGGGAAATACTGGCGCATCTACCGGTCCACACCTTCATCTGACTACGAAAAAGGATGGCAAGGTATTTAACCCGACTATCCTTCTGAATTATATCAAAGAATCTTTGTAATATAATTTGTAAATTACCACAATAGCCAATTTTTGAGGTAATTTGCTTGCCATTCATTTCTGAATTATAGTTCAAAATCGCAACATCCCTATTCCAATTTAGCAAAATAGCCGATAATATTTATTAAAAACACGTAATTATTTGTGTTTTTTGAAACTTTCTCAAATTATTTTATTATCTTTGCAAACATATTTATGTTAATTCGTTACAATGGAACAAAAGTTAAATCGAATAAAAGTGATGCTCGTCGAGAAAGGCAAAACTTCAAAATGGCTATCGGAACAGGTTGGAAAAGATCCTGCTACAGTCAGCAAATGGTGCACCAATGGAGCACAGCCAACACTTGCCACTATGATGAAAATCGCTCAACTTCTTGAATGCAATCTTGATGACCTTGTACGGTTTGAAGCACTTGCTTCTAATGAAGAATAAACGATTTCCATGCTTCACTTTTAAGAACATAAACTTCTATGTAAATAACCATAACCGAATGGGCAAGCATAGTATAAACTGAATATTTTGAATTATGACAATAGAAGAACTTAACGATATTCTGGCCATTGACGAAAGTTATCGCATAGAGCGCACCATCTCAACAGGTAACATGGATAAGTTTCAAGAAGCTATCTGTGCTTTTGCGAATGATCTTCCAGGAAAACGCCAAAAGGGTTATCTTTTGATTGGTGTATACGACGATGGTCGTATAAGCGGATTGAAGGTTGACGATGCGTTGATGAAGAAGATAAGCGGCATACGTTCTGACGGCAACATTCTGCCTTTGCCTGTGATGAATACTGAGAAGGTGGAAACACCTGAAGGTGACGTACTGGTAGTGGAGGTAACACCTTCGCTTATTCCTCCTGTGCGCTACAGAGGGCGCACATTCATTCGTATCGGTCCTCGTAGGGACATCGCAACTGAGGCTGAAGAACGAATCCTGTTTGAACGTAGAGCAGCTTTCATGGCTACATTCGATGCTACTCCATGTTTTGCCGCAAAAATTGAAGACTTGGATTTAGATGTATTCCGTAATAAGTTCTTACCTAAAGCAGTAAGTCAAGACATACTTGAATCTGAAACACGTCCAGTAGAGGAACAACTGGCAGCACTTGGTATGTTTGATCTTGCAAATAATTGTCCTACATTTGCTGGTATAATGCTTTTCGGTCGTAATCCTCGTCGCTTCATGCCTGGAGCATACGTGCAGTATGTCTGCTTTGACGGAACCGACAAGACTTCGAATGTGGTAAACGAACGTGAGTTTAGTGAAAACTACTGTGAGTTACTGCCTAAACTGGAGTCATTGCTTGAAATGTCCGTCATTAAGCAGTACCCAGTACCTGCTTCAATGTTGCGTGAAGACATGGTTAAGAACTATCCATACTGGGCTATACGAGAGTTGCTTATGAATGGTTGCATGCACAGAGACCTGCAGAGTAACACTCCTCTTCGATTCTATGAGTTCAGCAATCATCTGGAGATAACCAATGCAGGCGGACTTTATGGTAATGCACGTCCAGAGAATTTCCCAATGATTAACGACTACCGCAATCCTATCATCGCAGGAGCCATGAAGTCGTTAGGCTACGTTAATAAGTATAATCGTGGCATAGGTCAGGTACAAAAAGAGCTGAGCGAAAACGGAAACCCAAAGGCTGAGTTCGATGTAAATCTGCTTACTGCATTCGCTGTAGAGGTCAAAAAATGCTCAGTACAGAATATGACTGGGCACAAGTCAGAGGGCACAAGTCAAAACTCAAAAGGGCACAAGTCAACAACTGATGAATACAGACCTTTTGGAAAGAATGTTATGACTCTACAAGAACGAATAGTTGATTTCTGTTCTGAGCCAAAGAGTATGGCTGATATAGCTGATTTCTTGGGGGTTAAGGACAAACGAAAAGCAAGGGAGAGATATGTGGATCCTCAGCTTGGAATCACACTTGAACGTACCATTCCTGACAAACCTACAAGCCGATTACAGAAGTATATAGCTATCAAAAAGGGCACAAGTCATACTTAAAATAGGCACAAGTCAAAATATGACAGCCACAAGTTAAAATTTGTTGAAGTGCCGGCAGCACTATAAACACGGCGG
>JAGHVI010000209.1 GCA_018064385.1 Candidatus Minthenecus merdequi | reverse complement strand
TTGCTTGCGTCACCCAAAATCACCCATTATTTTCACTTAACTGGCTGATATTCATTTTGCGCCATTTGATGGCGCAAAAAAGTGATGAAGTCAAGAAATATCAATGTCTTGCACACATATTTCTAATGTGTATAGGAGATTCCTAATTGTAACGAAATGTAACAGCAAAAAGAGAGACAAAAAAAATGCGAAAAAAAATCAGGTGAAATTAGTGGGTGAGAAAAATTGGGAGGTGAAAATTTAACATTACAAATTCGGATTTTCAAGATTTGGGCTATTATTGGGGTAGGACAGGGCTACGTTAGGGCTACGACTTTATTAAGAATAATTAAGTTTTGTATGGCTGACGTTAATTTGAAAATGTCAATTTTGGGATTAATGAAATTTAGCATATTTTATGAGAGTTAGGAGACTACAATTAGTTACGATTAATTTTGAAGATACTATTCAAACTACAATACACAAAACCTATTCCGTATCTATTGAACCATAATAACGAAGGATTGTCAATCAGCATCATAGAGGATCAACATTTATGGTGTAAATACCTTTATCGTAGATACGGGTGTTTTTTAGAGAGTCGATGATATACTGAAGACGGTTTTTGATTTTAAAAGAGTCTGATGAGAGAGGAAGTCGTACCATAAGTTGACGGATAAAGAATTTATCAACAAAGGATACCATTGGTTCTATAGGACCTGTAATTTCTATATTTGAAAAAACAGAGAGTTCGTTTTTGAGATAATCTGCAGCAGAATGACAGTAATGTACGTTAGAATGACGAATTTCTATATGAAGAAGACGTGTGAAAGGAGGATAATTGAACAACTTGCGTTCAGTTATTTGCTGTTCATAAAACATGGTTGACTTATTCCCTTTAAGAAAATCAAAGAATGGGTTGTCAATCTGGTAAGTTTGAAGAACAAGATGACCATCTGTCATGTGACGTCCTGTACGTCCTGCTGCCTGAACAATAAGTTGGAATGCACGCTCGTTGGCACGGAAATCAGGGTGGTTAAGTATATTATCAACATTCAATATACCGAGAACTGAGACATTCCTATAGTCTATACCTTTGACGAGAGAACGCGCACCAATAAGGATGTCAATGTTACCATTATGAAAATCAGTTAGAAGCGTGAGCGCATTCCTTGAAGTAACTCTCGCAACACGAGCATTAGGAAAGAGCATGTGTGTTTCTTCCTCAAGTTGTTCCACGCCAAAACCTCGCGGTATAATAGTCACACTTCCGCAAGAATGGCATGTAACTTCGAATGGTTGTGTATATCCACAATAAGGACATCGTAGGTTACCATTCACCTTTGAATAAGTCAGTGATACATCGCAGTGAGGACATTTAGGAACATAGCCACATTTTGAACATTGAACGAAAGGAGAAAAGCCATTGCGATTTTGAAAGAGAATCACTTGATGTCCTGCATTTAGTGCAGCAGTAACCTGAATAACAAGCAATCGTGAGAAATGACCTTTCAAGTGTTTCTTGCGATGCTCCTCGGTAAGATTGACGATATGGAACTGAGGGAAAGAGGTTTTTCCATAACGCTCAGTCAGTTGAACATAACCATATTTGCGTTCGTTAGCATTATGAAAAGATTCGACAGAAGGAGTTGCAGAGCCGAGAATGGTTTTTGCATGAGAAATATGAGCAAGATATACAGCAAGATCTCGTGCGTTGAAGTAAGGAATATGATCAAGCTGCTTGTATGAGGTGTCATGCTCCTCATCTACAATAACCAAGCCTAGTTTACGAAAAGGAAGAAACAGAGATAATCTTGTACCGAGTATGACATCAAACGGCTGGTCGGAAAGTTGATGAAAGAAAGTCTCAGTTCGCTCAGACTGAGTACATTGAGTATGAAAAATACCAAGAGAACTACCAAGATACTGTTTCAAACGATTATAAAGATGCTGAGTAAGGCCAGTTTCAGGTACAAGGAAAAGCACTTGCTCGCCCTTATCAACCATTTCTCTAATAAGATTAAGATAAATCTCGGTCTTACCCGAAGACGTAACTCCGTGAAGGAGAACAGTATTCATTGTTTCGAACTGATGTTTGATTGAGTTCAAAGCAACGGACTGATGTTCAGTAAGAGAAACAGGAGTGGATGATGGCGAAGATGTAGTATCAATGCGGGGAATCTGATATTCACGCTTGATAATCACACCACGTTTCAGCAATGCAAGACGAATGGCTGAAGATAGTTTTTCGATAGGTTGTCCTGAGATTATAGAGTCAAGTGCCTCAAGTTGCTTAGAAGCACGCTTGAGTGTCTTGCGAAGAGATTCCAACGCATCAGAATCCGTATATATTGGATTCAGAGAGTATTCAATAAGAATTTGAGGTTTGTAAGAATCGGGAACACCATCTTTTGAAATGAGTTGCGAAGGAAAAACCTGGTGATAAACCTCACCTATAGGAGCAGAATAATAGTGTGATGTAAACTGAAGAAGTTCAATCTGAGAAGGAAGTAGAGCGATAGGCAGAAGTTCGAGGATATATTTTGGATTAGAAACAGAAGGCTGACCTTGATGGATTTTTGAGACTACACCCGTCAAGGTTTTTGTTCTGCCAAAAGGGACAACAACCATTGAGCCGACAGTGACTGTCATTCCATTGGGCACAAGATATGAGAAAGTGCGAGACAGAGGCAGAGGGACAATGATATCGGCAAACATAGCAGTATTAGAAAAAGAGACGGATTATAAAGTAATCCGTCTCTTGAAGTGGATATTGGGATTAAGTTACTTAATCTCTTTGAGGATTTCACCACCTTTGAGAAGTGCTGCCTCGTTAGCAGGGAGAAGATGATGGTGACGTTCTGGGAGTGATTTTTTGAGACCGAGCATAACAAACTCGTTTTTAACGACTTGGTCAATCTTGAGAAGACCACCGAGAACAATCATGTTGAATACTTTCTGCTGACCGCCTTCCTCTGCAGTTTTTGTAGCAGGCACCTCGAAAATGCGAATATCCTTGCGTTCTGGTTTGCGAGTCATACCGTTTGGATCGTAAAGGAGTACGCCACCAGGTTTTACCTTAGACTCGAATTTGTCCATTGAAGGCTGATTCAATACGACAACGATGTCATATTTCTGAAGCAGTGGAGAAGAGATAGGATCATCGCTAACGATAACTGTAACGTTTGCTGTACCACCACGCTGCTCTGGACCGTATGCTGGCATCCATGTTACCTCTTTGCCCTGCAAAAGACCAGCGTATGCCAATGTTTTACCCATTGAGAGCACACCCTGACCACCAAAACCTGCTATTACTATTTCTCTTTTCATAATAATCTGATTTTTAGCGAGCGTTAATATTATTTTCTACGTAGTGTTTCTTCTCTGTATCCTTGATGTCACCGAGAGGATATTTAGCAAACATGTGTTCTTCCATCCATTCGTTAGCCTTGATAGGAGTCATCTTCCAACCTGTGTTGCAAGCAGAAACAAATTCAATAACAGAAGTACCCTTACCAGCCATAGAGTTTTCGAATGCCTTACGGATAGCCTTTTTAGCCTTGAGGATATTAGCCACTTTGTGAACAGACTGGCGAGTGATGTAGCAAGTACCGTCAACGCGCTCAAGAAGTTCGCTGATACGCAATGGGAAACCATAGAGGTCAGTGTTACGGCCGTAAGGGCAGGTAGCGGTCTTCATACCCTCGAGGGTAGTAGGAGCCATTTGACCACCGGTCATACCATAGATACCATTGTTAACGAAGAAGATAACGATGTTCTCACCACGGTTGCAAGCGTGAACTGTCTCGGCAGTACCTATAGCAGCGAGGTCACCATCACCCTGATATGTAAAGACATACTTGTCAGGCATAAGACGTTTGATGGCAGTAGCGAGGGCAGGAGCACGACCGTGAGCAGCCTCCTGGAAATCAACATCAATATAGTTGTAAGCGAAAACAGAGCAACCTACAGGAGCAACACCGACGGTCTGATCCTGAATACCCATCTCTTCGATTACTTCGGCAATGATTTTATGGATAACACCATGTGAGCAACCTGGACAATAGTGCATGATATTGTCGGTAAGGACCTTAGTTTTGCCGTAAACAAGGTTCTCAGGCTTAATTAT
>JAGHVI010000191.1 GCA_018064385.1 Candidatus Minthenecus merdequi | reverse complement strand
AAACTGAGAGTTGACAAGTCAGTATATGAGTTTATGGTGCGTAATGTGCTGTTGGGGGTTATGCTGATTTTTCTTATTATTATATATGTGAATAATGGTTTTGCATGCGAGAGGCAGATGCGTGAACTGAACAAAAGCAAAGAGGTGTTGCGCGATGCAGAGTATA
The DNA here is from genome assembly GCA_018064385.1 of Candidatus Minthenecus merdequi. Lineage (GTDB taxonomy): Bacteria > Bacteroidota > Bacteroidia > Bacteroidales > Paludibacteraceae > Aphodosoma > Aphodosoma merdequi. Next base: position 16,963 of record JAGHVI010000191.1, on the reverse strand, counting down.
GATATTATGCAGCTCAAAAAAAGTTGAACAGCATAGGCGTAAGGTCATCGGTCAAAATGAGATTGAAGGAGAATGGCAGTAACCTTGAGGATTCGAAAAAACCAAGTGTGAGAATATAAAAAAATGAAGAAGAATGATGAAAATAGGTTTAAGAAACGTTGGGCTTTACTGTTCGGCATTGCCGCTGTGTTGGGATATGCTTATATCATAGTGCGATATGTGGATTTGCTGCTGAGGGATAGGGACAAATATATCGAGGTTGTCGAGGAAAACGAGGTTGCAACAGTCGAACGCCGTGGCAGGCGCGGCAACATATACGACTGTCGTGGCAGGCTGGTCTCAGCCACCCTTCCCGAATACATAGTATATATAGATTTAACTGTTCCATATCTGCACACAGGCATCGGAAAAGACAGTTTTCCGATATGGGTGGACAGGCTGAGCTATGAGTTATCGGCTCGCTTCGGCGAAGAATCTCCCGACCAACTGAAACAGCGGCTCATAACGTCATACAAAAGATGTGACCCAGCCAAGCACGACAATGGGGTGAGGTTGCTGAAGCGAAAGCTCTCATACGATGAATACAAAGAGGTCTGCAAAATGACCCTGCTCAATCGCGCTCCTTCACGTGGGGGTCGAGTTGTGGTTGAGCGTCAGAACCGTGAAAACCTCTTCGGCGGTATGGCACGGCGTGTGGTGGGTGCGGTCTATGGCATTGACGACACCACTCACACGACATTGGGAAGGTTCGGCATCGAACAGTCGTTCGACAAGGAACTGAGTGGTTCGAAAGGGCTGTATCTTCGCCAACGCTTAGGCGGCTCTCCCATGCTCAAACCTATCACACCTGCCGAAGATGGGTGCGATGTAGTTATGACTTTGGATATGGACATTCAGGATATATGCGAATGTGCCTTGCGCGAAAAACTGATAGAGAGCCAGGCTGAATCCGCATGTATGATTCTTATGGAGGTTGAGACTGGCGAGATAAAATCAATCGTAAACTTCGTTCAACCCGAACCAGGCAACGTTCTGCAAGGCACAAATATGGCATTGGCGATGAACAATCAACCAGGTTCAACATTCAAAACCGTCTGTATGATGTCCGTCCTCGAAAACGAAGATTGCGACTCGTCAACACTCGTACTCGTCAACGGTGGCATTGGACGTTTCGGTGGTAAAGTTCTGCACGATTCGCACCTTTACAAAGAGAAATACCTCTCGCTCTCAGCAGTAATGGCTCGCTCCAGCAATGTCGGGATGGCACAACTTGTCGAAGACGTTTACAGCAACACTCGCGCCGGTTGGCGCAAATTCAGCGATGACCTTGCCGAAATAGGCTTTGACCATCACATCGACATCGAAATCAAAGGTGCAGCCGACCCGATAATCCACCGCTACGGCGAGTATAAAGAGTGGAGCGGAACAACAATGACCGCTATGTCACGTGGTTATGGTGTACAGACAACGCCCCTTTACACCCTGAATTTCTACAATGCCATAGCCAACGATGGCTATTATGTCAAACCGCATCTTGTGAAAGCTCTGCGCCGTGGTGGCGAGTTTGTCAAGGAGTTCGGCACTGAACGAAGAAGAAACAGAATGTGCAGCAGCAACACTTTGGAACAGATAAAAGGTATGTTGGAAGGCGTCGTCTCACGTTCAGACGGAACTGCTTACCGTTTTGTCAATTCAAAGCTGTTCACAGTTGCAGGCAAAACAGGAACAGCACGATACAAGATGGTTGATGACGCATGGCGATACCAAATTTCGTTCGTGGGATATTTCCCTGCAGATAAACCGAAATACAGTGCTATAGTCGTTTTTATGTGTCCTCGCTTTGCTTATACAGGGATGTATTGCGGCGGTGTATTCAAACAGGTAGCCGAAGCCGTATGGTCAATGGATCAAGCTATAAGATAACAAATTATGATACTATCAAATCTATTAAAGAATGTCAAGGTGCTCACCGTAAAAGGCGATGAGGAGTGTGAGGTGCGAAAGTTATGCTTCGATTCGCGACAAGTCGAAGCCGACGATTGTTTCGTTGCTACACGTGGCACATCAGTCGATGGTCATCAGTTTATCCCTCAGGTGATTGACAAGGGTGCAAAAGTTATCGTTTGCGAAGAGATACCTGCAGATTACCTCAACAACGTAACGTTTGTTTTGGTGGATGATTCACGCGAAGCTCTCGGCATTATGGCTGCAAACAGTTATGGCAATCCGTCTGAAAAATTAACGCTGGTCGGTGTGACAGGCACGAACGGCAAGACATCAATCGCCACACTGTTATGGCAATTGTTCCGCAAAATGGGTCATAAGGTGGGGCTGCTCTCAACCGTAGTAAACCGCATTGACGACAAAGCAGTGCCTTCAACTCACACAACACCTGACCCCATCGAACTAAACGCCCTGCTATCCGAAATGGTAAAAGCCGAATGCAAATACGCATTTATGGAAGTATCATCGCATTCGGCAGATCAACGCCGAATCGCAGGAATCAAGTTCGCAGGCGGAATTTTCACCAACCTCACCCGTGACCATCTGGATTATCACAAGACTATAGAAAACTATCTAAAAGCGAAAAAAAGGTTTTTCGATGACCTACCAGACGGAACTTTCGCCATTACCAATGCCGATGACCGCAACGGCTCAGTAATGTTGCAAAACACACGAGCAAGAAAAATTACATACTCTATACGCAAAGTGGCAGATTTCTATGGAAGAATTGACGATGAATCCATTGAGGGAATGCAAATGAACTTTGAGGGTATGGATGTATTTATGCCTTTCGTTGGACGGTTCAATGCATCAAACATCTTGGCTGTTTATGCCACAGCTGTGCAATTGGGAGTCGAACGTCACGAGGCATTAAGGCTGATTTCATCGCTCAAAGCCGTAGATGGACGTTTCGAAACCATACGTGGCAGGAATGGTGTGACTGCTATTGTTGATTATGCACATACCCCTGACGCATTGGAAAATGTCATCCGCACAATCAACGAAATCAAAAAAGGAAAGCTGATAACCGTCTGCGGCTGCGGTGGTAATCGTGACAAAGGCAAACGCCCAATGATGGCAAAAGAGGCTCAACATAATTCTGATTTGGTTGTGCTGACATCAGACAACCCTCGAGACGAAGATCCTGATGCAATCCTGGCAGATATGACAACAGGACTGACCGCCGAAGAGATGCGTAAGGTGACTGTGATGGCAGACCGCCGCGAAGCCATAAAGTTAGCTTGCAGTATATTAGCGCAAAGCGGAGATATCGTCCTTATTGCAGGCAAGGGCCACGAAGATTACCAAATAATAAAGGGCGTTAAATACCACTTTGACGACCGTGAGGAGGCAACTAAAGCATTAGGATTGTAAAAAAACAAAACCATGTTATACCATTTATTTAAATATCTCAACCAAACGATAGACATTCCTGGTTCGGGAATGTTCGGATTCATCACCTTCCGTGCTGGTCTTGCCTTTGTGATTGCACTGACTTTCTCGATGATTGTCGGAAAACACATCATCGAATCGCTCAAACGTCACCAGATTGGAGAAACCATTCGCGATTTATCGTTAGAGGGGCAAATGTCCAAAAAAGGCACGCCAACAATGGGTGGAATCATAATACTGCTCTCCATTCTGGCAGGCACACTGTTCTGCGCTGACCTAACCAACGTCTATACCATACTGATGATTATCACCACAATATGGCTTGGACTTCTGGGTTTTGCGGACGACTACATAAAAGTATTCCGCAAAAACAAGAATGGACTGCAAGGCAAATTCAAAATCATTGGTCAGATATCTATTGGCCTGATCGTAGGACTAACCCTCTACCTAAGCCCCGACGCTAAAATAGTGGAAAACATTGGCAAAGAGGTTAATGCACCTGTGCAAACCGAAAAAGTCAGTTACTCAAGCCACGCCATAAAATCAACCACCACAACCATTCCGTTCGTAAAAAACAACAATATGGACTATGCAGACGCTTTTGAATGGGCTGGCGAACATAAACAGCAATTAGGGTGGATTCTCTTCGTAATTGTAGCAATTTTTGTGGTAACAGCTGTTTCAAATGGTGCAAATCTGACCGACGGATTAGACGGATTAGCGACAGGAACATCGGCAATTCAAGGTGCGACACTCGGAATCCTGGCTTACCTTTCGGGCAACATCCGTTACGCCGGTTATCTGGACATTATGTATATACCAGGCAGCGGTGAACTAACAGTCTTTGCGGCAGCATTCATCGGTGCAACAATAGGGTTTCTGTGGTATAACGCTTATCCGGCACAGGTGTTTATGGGCGATACCGGGTCGTTGGCGCTGGGTGGCATCATAGCCGTGATGGCGCTGGCTATACATAAAGAGTTGCTCATCCCTATTCTCTCTGGAATTTTCTTAGTGGAATCGCTCTCGGTTATTATGCAAACTTTCTATTTCAAACGCACACACGGCGGACGCATTTTCAAAATGGCACCTCTACATCACCATTACCAAAAACCCGCAGGAACAGTCAATGCATTGATTCAACGCCCATTGGCAGCGATACCAGAGTCAAAAATCACCATCAGATTCTGGTTGGTAGGGCTGATGCTTGCAGCATTAACTATAATTACATTAAAGATAAGATAACCCATTCAGACTTGTTGACTCAAAAAACGCAAACGATTAAAAAAATGATAGTAGTATTAGGAGCTGGCGAAAGCGGAGTAGGTTCCGCTATCCTTGCCAAAGCAAAAGGGTTCGATGTGTTTGTATCGGACATGTCAGCCATCAAACCACAGTATAAACAGGAACTGTTGGCACGTAACATCGATTTCGAGGAGAAACAGCATTCGACAAAAAAAATCCTCGAAGCCGAATTGGTCATAAAGAGCCCTGGCATCCCCGAGAAAGCACCTATTGTCAAGTCTCTCCGTGAGCAGGGAACTGAGATAATCTCCGAAATCGAGTTCGCTGGTCGTTATTGCAAGGCTAAAACCATCTGCATCACAGGCTCGAACGGCAAAACCACCACAACAATGCTGACTTACCATATCCTGACCCAAGCTGGATATAACGTAGCTTTGGCTGGTAACGTAGGCAAAAGTTTCGCTTGGCAGGTTGCTGAGCAGGAGTTTGACTATTACGTGATAGAACTGTCAAGTTTCCAGTTAGACGGCATGTACAAATTCCGTGCTGATGTAGCTATATTGCTGAATATAACCCCTGACCACCTTGACCGTTACGAATACAAGTTCCAAAACTACATCAACTCTAAGTTCCGTATCCTGCAAAATATGGGAAAAGAGCAGCACTTTATCTTCTGGAACGAAGACCCCGTCATTGAGGCTGAGATGAAACAGCGTAATCCAGACGTGACACTCCATCCATTCACGGATGGCAACATCGAAGGGTGTGCGGCTTGGGTGAAGGACGAAAAATTAAACATCGAACAAATTGGACTTACTATGAATACAGACTCGATTACCATCAAAGGTCGTCACAATATGTATAACTCAATGGCTGCCGGTATTGCTGCCGCATTAGTAGGAATCGACAAGGAGACAATACGTCACGCCTTCGAAACATTCCTGGGTGTTGAGCACCGACTGGAATATGTGGCAACAATCCGTGGTGTTCGGTACATTAACGACTCGAAGGCTACGAACGTCAATTCGTGCTGGTACGCATTGCAGAGTATGAAAACCCCAGTGGTTCTGATTCTTGGTGGTACCGACAAAGGCAATGACTATTCCGAAATATTGGATTTGGTACTCCAAAAGGTTCACACACTGGTGTTTATGGGCTTGGACAACAAGAAACTGAACGAATACTTCCGTCAGAACACTTCCTGCCGTATAATAGACACCGACAATCTGCACGATGCTGTGCAAGCTTGTTACGATTCAGCTCGCGAGGGCGATACGGTGCTACTCTCGCCATGCTGTGCAAGTTTCGACCTTTTCAAGAATTACGAAAACCGTGGTGAATTATTCAAAGAGGCTGTTCGCAAATTATAGGTGAGTTCTAAAAATTCACCATTAAGAAAGTAATATAAAAACCCTCAAAATGAATTTATAGAACTCACCTATAGAATAAAAAAATGTCAGCATTCTTCAGTCAAATAATGAAAGGAAGCAGGATAGTTTGGATAATCTACGGTATCCTCTTTATCCTCTCGTGTACTGTCACGTTCTCGGCTATGAGCAAACTTGCTTTGGATGGAACGTCGGTCAGCGCACCATTTCTGCGCCACGTTATGTTCCTTTTCGTTGGAGTTGCTGTAATTTTGGTCATACAGATTGTCGATTTCCGAATAATAAAACCGCTAAGCTTTGCTTATCTGATTTTTGCGGTGGCAATTTTAGGATATGTTTCGGTAACAGGCGGTAATGTAAGTACAGGTAATGCCAGCCGTTTCTCTGCTATAGGGCAACCTTCCGAATATGTAAAATTCGGACTGATTCTGGTACTCGCCGAGATTATTGTTTTTGTAAAAAAACAAGAGGTCTTCCCTACCCGATTCTTCTATATAACAATGCTGATTATCGCTGGGATACTGCTGCTTATCTTTCTTGAAAACCTCTCATCGGCTGTAATCATAGCATCTATTGTTATTGTTATGCTGCTTTTCGGTGGAATAGGAATATGGCGTGTCTCGAAAATGGTTCTTATCGCAGGCTTTTTTGTTACGTGCATCATTGGTTTTGCTTATCTCTTTCCTGAAAATAAATACAAAGTTATGGTTGAAGATTATCCTGCTTTGCGTTTCATCGACCGTGCATATACTTGGAAAGGACGATTGGACCGCCATTTCAATCAAGAAGAGATAGGTATCAGCGATGATCATATCCTCGTCACGGACAAGAACCGCCAAGAGGTTTATGCCAAAGTGGCTGTCTGCCGTGGTGGTTGGTTACCTTCGGGACCTGGCAGTTCCTTACAGCGAAACTATCTCCCCGAGGCTTTCTCGGATTATGTGTTTGCCATTGCTGCCGAGGAGGGCGGATTCTTGTTAGGTTTGCTTATAGTGATTGTCTATCTGACTCTTTTCTTAGTCTCGCTACATTACATCATATTCAAAGAGCAAAAATCATACCGCAAACTTGTACTATTGGGATGTGCTTTCTCTATTACATTCCAGGCTGCTGTCCATATTGCGGTATCTGTCGGTGCTATGCCTGTCACTGGACAAACGCTTCCTCTTGTCTCGCGCGGTGGCGCTTCGCTGGTGGTTGTCAGCGCAATGTTTGGAATGATAATCAAAATAACAGCAGGACAATCCGAAGCGAAGAAAAACAAACATCAAGTTGAGCCACAGCCTATTACTGCAGAAAACGCCACCAACGTACCTACCGAAGAAGACTCAACAGACATCATCACAGAACCAATCGAAAAGCATCTCAGTGACGATGAACTGGAAATAATAATAAACGAGCCGTCAGCATCCGATGATAGCCAAACAAATCAAACTGACGATGACGACTCAATAATAATATTCGAGGAATGAAGTACCTGATTTCGGGAGGCGGTACAGGGGGACACATATTCCCTGCCGTCAGCATTGCAAACGCTCTACGCGAACAAGACCCTAATTGTGAAATCCTCTTTGTAGGTGCTGAGGGGCGTATGGAGATGAAACGTGTGCCTGACGCTGGCTACAACATTGTGGGGCTGAAGGTTCAGGGTTTTGACCGTCACAATCTGCTGAAAAATGTGTCGGTGCTTTGGAATCTCTTCTGGTCTATGCGCAAAGTGCGTCGGGTTATTCGTAGTTTCCGCCCGGACGTTGGTATAGGTGTCGGCGGTTACGCCAGTGGCGCAGCTATGAAAGTGGCAGAACAGATGGGAATTCCTGTTCTTATTCAGGAACAAAACTCTTTTGCTGGCGTGACAAACAAAATGCTGGCTGCAAAGGCTTCTTGCATCTGTGTGGCTTACGAGGGTATGGAGCGTTTCTTCCCGAAAGAAAAAATCGTCATAACCGGTAATCCTGTACGACAAAACCTTTTCTCCTCAACAATTGACCGCACTGAGGCCTTCCGCCATTTCGGGTTGAACGAGGGCGTCCCAACTCTTCTGGTCATCGGTGGTTCACTCGGAGCACGCACCATCAACCAATCAATGATTGGCGGTATCGAGACGCTCCGTAAGGCTGGAGTTCAAGTTATTTGGCAGACTGGTTCTTATTATTACAAACAATGTGTCGAGGCTGTCAAAGAGCCTGGTCCTAAAATTAAAATTACAGAGTTCGTCAAGCGTATGGATTATGCCTACGCTGTGGCTGATGTGGTGATTTCGCGTGCTGGGGCATCTTCGATATCCGAACTTTGCTTATTGGGTAAAGCTTCGATTCTGGTCCCTTCGCCAAATGTTGCCGAAGACCATCAGACTCATAATGCAAGGGCTCTTTCGGACCGTGGCGCAGCCATTCTTGTGACTGATGCCGAGGCGGTCAGCAAACTGGTTGACACTGCTATTGCTCTGTTGTCGGACGACGAACAACGACTTTCACTTCAAACTGAAGTGCTCAAATTGGCTTTGCCCGATTCGGCAAACAAAATAGTGGCAGAAATCAATAAATTGACAAAAAGATGAAAACATTATACTTCCTCGGAATTGGTGGAATTGGAATGAGTGCCCTGGCTCGTTATGCTGTACATAATGGCTACAGTGTCTATGGTTACGACCGCACACGCTCGGAACTTTGCAAATGTTTGGAGCGTGAAGGGTGTACCATAACTTACACTGACAACATCCAAAGCCTGCCGAAAATCGACCTTTGCATATATACTCCTGCCATTCCCGAGACCAATGCCATATTCTGCTATATCAAGGAGCACAACGTCCGTATCGTGAAACGTGCTGAGATGCTGGGTGAACTGACTCGTGACCGTCAGGGACTGGCCGTAGCTGGAACTCACGGCAAGACAACAACATCAACAATGATTGCCCATCTTCTTCGGCAGTCTGAGGTTGATTGTTCTGCTTTCTTGGGTGGTATTTCTATTAACTACGACACCAATCTGCTGCTCTCCAAGAACAGCGACAATCCAAAAGTGGTTGTCGAGGCAGACGAATTTGACCGCTCGTTCCATCATCTGCGACCTTTCATTGCCGTAGTAACAGCCACTGACGCTGACCATCTTGATATTTACGGCACTCACGAAGCTTATCTCGAAGCGTTTGCACAATTTACACAACTGATTCAGAAAGGTGGAGCACTGATTTACAAAAAGGGTATAACGCTCGATATACGCACAACCGAGCGGGTTTATACGTATTCTGCCGAAGACGTTACTGCCGATTTCCATTCTGAAAACATACGTATTGGCAATGGCAAATTGTTGTTCGATTATGTGTCACCGCACATCACCCTCCGAAACCTTTCGTTAGGTGTTCCCGTACGAGTGAATGTCGAGAATGCAATAGCAGCGATGGCTGTTGCCGAATTGAATGGAGTTGGAGCAGACGAACTGCGTGATGGCATAGCTTCGTTTCGTGGCGTTCACCGTCGTTTCGAGATTAAACACTGCGGTGACGACTTTGTGCATATTGACGACTATGCACACCACCCTGACGAATTGCAACGCAGCATAGCTTCGGTTCGTGAACTCTATGCCGACCGTCGTCTTGTGGTCGTTTTTCAACCGCATCTTTATACGCGAACTCGCGACTTCTGCAATGAATTTGCCGCTGCACTTTCCACAGCCCCACAGGTTGTGCTGACCGACATCTATCCCGCTCGCGAACTTCCGATACAAGGTGTTTCGTCAAGGATAATTTTTGACAACATCACATCGCCGGTGCGCCGCCTCTGCACTATGGAGGAACTGAAAGATACTCTCGCAGAATTGGATTTTGATGTTGTACTCACGGTTGGTGCCGGGAACATCGGAGAGGTAACCTTTGAGAAAAAATAGTACAGAACAGAAGAATGTCTCGCAGCAAAAAAATAATAATCCTGACAACAATCGTTTTGTTGACTATATATCTGGTCATCGCTGTCGTCTATGCCTCCAAACGTCATCATTCCGAGCGTTGCTTGGGCATCGAGGTCATTCTGCACAAAACTTCGAGCAGCCTTCTTATGCACTCAGACATTCACTCTTTCATCGAAAAAAGGCACATCAACCCAACTGGAAAACTTTGCGATTCGATTGATATATCAAACATCGAAAAAGAATTATGCACGATGCCATTAGTCTTGAATGCCGAATGTTGTATTCTTAGGAATGGCATAATGCGAATCGATATATTCCAACGCACCCCTCTCTTTCATATACACACCAGCATTTCGGACTATTGCATTGACGACCGGGGAATGCAGATGACCACTCCTCAGCACCTTCCCGACACAATAATTCACGTCACAGGCGATGTCACTATCTCGTTTGCAACCGAAAATCTTTACCCATTGATATGTTTTATGTATAGTGATGGCGAGTTGTCGGACGAGTTCCGCCGAATATCGGTGGGCAGAGGAAACCAGATAAATCTGTACTCCAATCGTTATCCTTATTGTCTGATTATGGCTGGCGACAACCGATATGAACCAGGGTTCGAAAAGTTCAAAAAATTTCGTGAATGGGACAAAAGGGGCGAACATCAAACCAAATATAAAACAATAAACCTTCAGTTTCGCGGACAGATTGTCTGCAAACGGAAATAATACCATTAACACTATGAAAAAAATTTACCTATCGCTCTTCATCGATGGCGACACTGCTATGACGATGGCAGCAACCAAAACCGAAAATGGGGTAATCATCCCGCTGTGTGCCGAAACCGAACACATTTCTCCGGCAAACCAGTGTGGATTGACCACCATCAACGACGACACACGACTGACGGTCAGCCGTCTTATCCACAAAATTGTTAACAAAATCGAAGGCAACAACGAGGTTACTGGCATTTACCTTGGCATTATGCCACGCTCCATGCATAGCGAAACTGTCGAAGTGCGTCGCGACTTCAACGGAAAACATCGTATAACAGAAAATGATATTGATAAATTGGATCGTGAGATAGGCAAGGGGATAAACGATATTATTGTTGCAAAATATGACAACGGTTTTCTACGTGATGGGGTCGAAGCTCGCTATGTTCGCAACGAACTTGCTGATTATGTGGTGCGCAAGTGTTTGGCTGTTGTTGTTTCACCACGGCATTCTCTCGACTACCACGAACTGTTCCCTGCAAACATTCGTTTACATTCGGTCGTTCCAACGCAGGTGGCTATTGCACGAGTCGTAGCAGACGAGGAGCAGCGAGTAAATGGTGTTATCAGTTTCCATATAGGCAACCAATCGTCTGGGTTGACCTACATCAGCGACGACTATGTCAAAGGCACGGCTGTTGTGCCATTCGGGTTTGACCATATTCTCAAGGATATGACCCTCGACGAAGTTACAGTCGAGAAAATTCGCTCTTTTGTCGAAAGCAGCCGGATGAAATACAAATGGGCAGCAGGCACCACAATGCGTTTTTCGTCCGAAGGTCCCATTTTCAATCTGAGCAACTCCATCGAAGCCTTCAATGCTCGTATTCGTGAAATTTTTTCGTTAGGTTACGACCGCATCCTTGCCTCATTGAACCTCCAGGAACTCAAAGCACCGGTCATCGTGACCTCCTCATTTATCAATACTCCCGAGTTCGCCGAAGCCATTTCTGCCCTCATCGAACAGGATTGCACACTCGGCAATGCTGCAAATGTTCTCAATGACGACAACTTTGCCGCTCATCGATTCATTCCGCTCATTGCAGTGTTAAACGAGGCAACTAATGTATGTATTGAGGAAAGAACTGTTGACATCAACGAATTTGCAGAAGACGAAGACAAGGCTGCGGCAGCTGCTGCAAAGGAGGAAGTAAAAAAGAACGAAAAGAAGAAATCTATATTCGATTTCTTCAAGGAACAGACTCTGAAGTTTAACGATGAAGACTAATGAATATGGAAACAAATGATATAAAAGAGATTATCAAAATCGTCGGCGTCGGCGGTGGAGGCAGCAATGCTGTCGAAAATATGTATAACGAAGGCATCAAAGGTGTTACCTATATGATATGCAACACCGACCAGATGGCATTGGAAGCGTCACACGTGCCGGACAAGGTGGCTATTGGTTCCTTGGGAGCAGGCAATGACCCTGAGGTAGCACGTGCCGCAGCACTCGAACATATCGAACAGATTCGTGCGGCTCTCGACGACAATAAAACAAAGATGGTGTTCATCACAGCGGGAATGGGCGGTGGCACTGGCACAGGTGCCTCTCCTGTTGTTGCAGCCGTAGCACGCGATCTGGGACTGTTGACCGTCGGCATTGTCACGATACCATTCCGTTTCGAGGGAATGACCAAGATTCGTAAGGCAATCGACGGCATACAGCAGATGGAACCCAATGTCGATGCCATCATAGTCATCAACAACGAGAAACTTACCGAGACACCCGATTTTCCACTCCCCGAGGCTTTCAAATATGCCGATGGTGTCCTCTTGAATGCTGCCAAAAGCATTGCTGACATCGTCAACATCCGTGGTTATATGAACATCGACTTCGCTGATGTCCGCACCACGCTCCGTGGTGGCAAAATGGCAGTCATCAACACTGGCGTTGGCGAAGGACCACACCGTGTGGGAAAAGCAATCCAGAACGCTCTCCAATCCTCACTGCTCAACAACCGTGATGTTTACAAATGTAATCACCTCTTGCTCAATTTCTATTGTTCCAAGGCTAACGCCATCACCGCCAACGAAGTCTCGCAAATCGAAGCTTTCACCAACAAGATGCAAAGCGAAATGGATGTCATCTGGGGACTGACCTACGACGAATCGTTAGGCGAAAAATGTTGCGTAACTCTCCTCTCTGCCGGACAAGGCGAAATTTGCCCCGAAGAGTATATCAATGATTACGATATAATACAAAAAACCCGCAACAACAAACGAATGAACGGCGCACTCGCACAACTTGACGAAGATGACGAAAAGTTGATGCGAATGATTGAACGTCCTGCAATGACACGATAACGATAACGACGAAAACGAAGACGAAGACGAAAACGAAAACGAAGACGATGACAACTGAGCTTGTCGAAGGGTTATCGTTTTCGTTTTCATTATCTTATTCCGAAAGAACCTTCTTTACAATGTTGCTGATAACACGCCCCTCGGCTTTACCTGCCAGTTCCTTCGACATTGTGCCCATCAACTTCCCCATTCCTGTCATATCCTTCACCCCCAAATCCTGAGCTCTCAATCGAACTGCTTTCTCTATGTCTGCCTCTGACATCATCTCTGGCAAATAACGTTTATACACAGATATTTGTCCGTTATACTCGTCTATCAAATCCTGCCGATTCTGCTGCGCAAACATAGCAATGGCATCTTCGCCCTGTTTCTTCATCTTTTGGATAATTTTAACACCCATTGCATCGGTAAGTTCTCCGTTTGCTTCTTTCGAGGTTTTTGCCTCCAGAAACTCTTTTTTGATACCACGCAGTGCCTCAAGTTCTGCATGATTACGTGCGAGCATAGCTTTCTTGATATCCTCGCTAATTTGGTCAAACAAATTCATTTTCTTATAGTTTTAATCAGTTTCTCAGTGTCTTCCGAGCGTGTTGACCAATCAGTGGCAATACGCACCAATGTCGGAGACCATATATCAAACACAAATTGTTCCTGCAAATTTCTCAATTTTTCATCCGTAAACATTGGAAAAAGTTGGTTTGTTGGCGAATCTATCAGCATTGGCACACCTTCACTCTTCAGCGCCTCACGGATTTTGTTTGCCTCGCCTATAGCATGCCGGGCATAACGAAAATACAGAGTATCCTCCATCGAATCACCTCTGAACATCGTCTCAAATTGCACTCCCAACAAGAACCCTTTTGCCAACAGTGCTCCTCTCTGTTTCATTATATAACGGAAGTCCCTCTTTAACATCGGATTTTTGATTACCAATGCTTCTCCAAACAGCGTCCCACACTTTGTACCGCCCAAATAAAACGCATCAGTCAGTCTGTTTATATCGCTCAACGTAAGGTCATTTTCGTCTGCAGCCAAACCATAACCCAACCTTGCACCGTCCATATACAACATCACCTCATGCCTGCGGCACACTTCTGCCAAAGCCGTCAATTCTTTCAGGCTATACAGCGTCCCCATCTCCGTAGGATTCGATATATAAACCATAGCAGGTTGAACCACATGTTCTATATTTGGGTCTTTCTCGTTCGCTGTCAGAAACTCATCAACAGCCTCTGCACTCAGCTTTCCGTTCTCCGTCTGTATCACTGTCACTTTATGCCCCAAGGCCTCAACAGCCCCAGTCTCGTGAACATTTATATGTCCCGTCTCCGCTGCAACCACTGATTGATAACTTCTTAATGCTGCCGCTATCAACGTCGAATTGGTCTGCGTCCCACCCAACAGAAAATGCACTGCCACACTCTCGTCTCCTGTCAACCTACGTATAATTCTTGCCGCATCGTTTGTCATTTCGTCCTCACCGTAACCTGCATATTGGCTTTTTGCATTGCAAAGTGCCTCCAAAACCTCAGGAACAGCAGACCTTGTATAATCACAATTAAATTGAATCATAGCCTTTTACTGATAATTTTTATCCTCCAGTACTTCAACTCGCAAAGATACACATATTTTTTGACTTCTGCAAATAATAAAAACAATTTTCATTGGACAGTTGGTCAAATAGGTCAAAGGGTCAATCAGCTCATAGCCCAAGGCAACGCCTTAGTTCCTCAAAATTCATAACGCCTTAGTTCCTCAAAATTTCATTTTGAGGTTTTGATAACGCTTGCATATATCAAAAAAACTCCTTACCTTTGCACAACCTACTCCATACGGACAGTGAATATGATTATCAATCATTTATAGGGTGGTTCTAATAATTAGTATGAGACGCAAACCTCCCGCAACTCTCAACTGAAATCCTGACTCTTTTCATCCGCCTGAATCTCTTCTCTGACCGTCTCGTCTTCGATGGCAGACAACCTGCCTATTTTGCCCAAACCTCCAACCCTCCAAATCACTGACCCCAAATCACTAACCTCCAATCACTAACCTCCAATCATTACCCCCCAGCCTTAGTTCCTCAAAAATCATTTTTGAGGTTTTGATTAATCAACAACCACGTCTGCCCCACCCTCGTCCTTTGACCCTTTTATTAACAAAAAAAATCCCGCTTCCCAAATAGGAAAGCGGGATTTTTTATAAAAGAATTAAGTCAATTACTTAACAACGACACGGATAGTAACATTGTTGTCAATACGGATGAAGTAAACGCCTGCTGTGTTAACCGAGATAGTCTCGATTTCCGAAGCATTCTCAACCATCTCCACCAAACGACCTGTTACATCATAGAGTGCCACATTGTGGTTCTCAACACCGTTAACGATTACGTTCAAGTTCTCAGCGTAAGCTACATACTCAACAGCCTCAACATCATCAACACCAGTCACAGGAACGAATACTGCCTCAACTGTTACATCACCTTCGAGAGTGAATGTGAGAGTTGCGTCAGTATAGTCAACACCGTCCATAGTCCACTTCGAGAATTCCCAGTTGTTGTCTGGTGTTGCAGTAAGAGTTACAGATGTGCCATACTCGAATGTGCCTGCACCATCAACAGTACCATTACCGGTAGTGTTTACTGTTACTGTATAGCTGTCAATCTCGAAGTTTGCAGTGAGAGTAGTATCGCTTGTCACTACAACATTGATAGTATCGGTAGTTTCGCCATTGCTCCAAGCGGAGAGGTGATAGTGCTCAGCAGGAACTGCAACAAGTTGTACAGTCTCGCCGTAAGCGTAAACGCCTGCACCTTCAACAGTACCGAACTCAGGGTCGTTAGCTTCTGCAACTACATTAACCATGATCGTATCAAAGTAAGCAACGAGGGTTACATCTTCGATAGCAATGATTGTGCGGACAGCATCTGTTTCGCCATCGCTCCAGTTGCTGAATACGAAGCCTTCATTAGCTGTAGCCGAGATTACGACTGTATCAAGGGCAGCATAGTGACCAGAACCTGTCACAGTACCCATATCCTCGTTGTCAGAAGTGATTGTGAAGTCAACGAATGATGGTGCGAAGATAGCAGTGATTGTGTCATTCTTAGCAGCAACTGTATAAGTAGTTGTTGCGTTGTTGTCACCATTTGACCATCCAATAAATACATAGTCTTGGTTTGCAACTGCTGTGATTTCAACCTCTGCACCAAGGAATGTAGAGTCTGTAGAACCATTAACGATACCGTAAGCATCGTTGTTTGCAACAACTGCAAGGGTAGCGTCAGCGGTGAGTGCGATATTATCGAGATGCAGTCTGTAGTCATCGTTATCTTCAGGAGAACCTACGGCAAAGATGATTCTATAGATACCGTCATAGTCAGAGAGGTCGAGAGTCCAATCAGAAGGAGTACCGCTGATGTCGTTGCGCAGACTGTAATCACCCTTTCCAACAGTATCGTTTGTCCATGATGCAAGCATTGTGTATGATGTCATCTCTTGATTAGCAAGCAGTACATAGAAGTAGTCATCATAGTTGTTTGCATCGTCAGCTGGGTAAGTTGACATCCAGTCACTCTTGATGAGGTCGAACGAGAGACGCAAGCTGTCGCTACTATGCATTACGATTGCTGGAGTAGCCAACATACGATGCAAACCTTCTCCATAGATATTTATTGATGCAGTGTAATTTGGATCAAAGATATTATTTGCGCACCAATCATTGTAACCAGATGAGGTAACAACTGATGGAGTCTCGAAGTTACCGTCAGCAATCAAAGAGTCAATATGGTTATTGGTCTTATACTGGGTAAGTTCAGAAGGCATAAAGAAAGCAGGGGCAACACCCTGGAAGTCCTGGAAGTAAGGTGCAGCCATTGCGGTTGTGAACTGGCAAGCAGCAGATGCATCAGCCATGTCACCATTACCGCAGTTACCTACGATGTAT
>JAGHVI010000040.1 GCA_018064385.1 Candidatus Minthenecus merdequi | reverse complement strand
AAATATAATAACAAACCAATCTGGCTAAGAAGACTACTGACAAGGCAGCGATAAGATTGAATTTGTTTTTAATAATCGCATATAAAATTAAAAATCAATACTGCTCAGGGAGAAGCTGAGGATGTTTAGGTTTGTACTTAGAATTGGCACGGATAGCGCGGAAATAGTTAATTTTGAGCATACGTTGCGTGTCAGCATTCTCGGAGTCAAGTTCGTAAGCCTTCTCAAAATAAGGAATTGACTGAAGAAATAAATCATTCATTTTAGCAGTATTCTCAGCAAACTTCTTCTTGTCATTTTCGTTCATATTCATCTCTTCGATTTTGACACCCTGGTTGTAATAGAAACGACCAATGTTTGAATATGCATCAGCATAATTAGCATCCATTTCAATAGCCTTATTATAGCATTCGAGAGCCGTTTCAAGTTGGTTATCAAGTTCAAGCACACTACCCTTCACATTATAGAGTTGAGCAGTAGGATTTGAATTTATAGCTTGGTTAAGATAATCAACAGCCTCTTTTGAATTGCCATGTTCAATAAAGTAATTGATAAGATTACCGATAAGCCACTGTGAACTAGGAATAGCTGAAGCGCCCTGACGGAGCATAGCAACATAATTATCAGAATCTTGTAATTCTTCATATATCTGACAGATATACTGATAGACCTGTTCTTCCTTGTATCCAGAACCAAGGACACCCTTAAATTCCTCGATTGCCTCAGTTTTTTTCTGTGCTAACCAAGCAAAGTTGCCTGCAAAGTATTTTATCTGGTAATAGTTTTCGTTTTTACGCAGAGTAGTGTCGTTAATCAACTTCTCGTCTGTTTTAATGAGGTCAAGATCGATGATTCCGAGGTGAATATTTGTAGCCTTGTAAGCTTCAGCGTAAGCTTCTTCATTCTGTTTTGCAACAGCATAATTTACCAAAATATTACTTCTATAAATTGAGGCAAGAGACTCACGAATTTTTTTCTCGTAAGCAGGTTTAACTTTGCCCTTAGCATTTGGCTGATGATCCATATCCCAAGCCATAATGTAAAGATTGTAAGACCTCATAGCATCTGAACCTGCTTGTACAAAATCATCTTTGAAAGCAGCAGCTTTTGCAGAGAGTTCATAGACATGTGCTCCTGTCCAGACAGTTTTCACAAGGTCTTTAGTCTCAGGATTAATAAGAGCAGCCTCGATTAAGGCTTTAGCTTCGTCATAATTTGGATTTTCTTCTGCAGTAGCCAATGAGTTTGCTTTTGAAACGTTAGATTTCTGTGCAAAGCAAACCAAACTAACCAATGCAAATGCAATCATTAAAAAAGTTCTTTTCATAAAGTTTATAATTATATTTAGTTATTATTATCTGTATTGTTGTCAACGATATTTTCGTTATCATTATCAACGTTTTCGACATTTTCTTCATCGTCAGGGTTTTCGTATGCAGAGACCACGCAGACCGAAGCAATTTGGTCATTACCTTTCTCAAGATTGATGAGTCTGACACCTTGAGAAGCACGACCTATGACACCAAGTGATGATACCTGGAAACGAATGACAATACCTGACTTGTTTATTATCATTAAATCATTATCATTGTTGACACATTTAATAGCCACCAACCTGCCAGTTTTCTCTGTGATGTTAATTGTCTTGACACCCTTGCCACCACGGTTTGTTATTCTATATGTATCAATATTTGACCTCTTTCCATAACCAAGTTCGCTAACGACTAATACATTGTCTTCCGAATCAATTGGCATTGTTATCATACCAACCACTTCGTCGTCACCACCATCTAATCTCATAGCACGGACACCCGTAGCTGTTCGCCCCATAACACGAACAGTCTCTTCGTTAAATCGTATAGCACGGCCATTGCGGTTGGCTATAATTATCTCGTCTTTGCCACTTGTCATGTGAACCTCCACTACCCTATCATCCTCACGTATCGTAATAGCGTTTATGCCGTTTTGGCGAGGCCTTGAGTAATCAAATAGGGAAGATTTCTTTATGATACCCTGCTTGGTACAGAATACAAGGTTGTGAGACTGAGTGAATGCAGTGTCTTCAAGATGCTTAACTCTGATGAATGCAGTAATGGCATCTCCAGACTCGATATTGAGCAGGTTCTGTATTGCACGACCCTTGCTTGATTTGTTACCCTCAGGGATATCATACACCTTCAACCAATAACAGCGACCTCGTTGGGTAAAAAACATAATTGTTGCGTGCATTGAGGCAGTGTATATGTACTCGATGAAATCTTCGTCACGTGAACTGCTACCTTTAGACCCTCGACCACCACGATTCTGTGCCCTAAACTCAGCTAAAGGGGTACGCTTAATATAGCCCAAGTGAGAGAGAGTAATTATCATCTCATCGTCAGAATAAAAATCTTCTGGATTGAACTCATCACTTGCAAAAATTATTTGTGTCCTGCGTTCATCGCCATATTTATTCTTAAGTTCGAGTGTCTCATTAGTAATTATTTCCATCCTGCGTTCTACATGTGCAAGGATATCCTCCAAATCTGCTATCAATTTCATCAAATCTTCGTATTCAGCACGAAGTTTGTCTTGTTCCATACCAGTTAACTGACGCAATCTCAACTCCACGATATATTGTGCCTGACGTTCATTGAGTTCAAAGCGCACTATAAGTCGCTGTTTTGCTTCGTCTGGGGTTTTCGATGAACGGATGATGGAAATTGCCTCGTCAAGGGCATCCAGGATTTTCATACAACCTTCGAGCAATTCTGCACGTTCGCGTGCCTTTCTAAGGTCGAACTCGGTTCTGCGCGTAACCACCTCAAGACGATGTTCTACGAAATACTGAATAAGTTCCTTTAAATTCAATTGTTTAGGTCTGCCTTTTACAAGTGCAATATTATTAACACTAAAAGACGACTGAAGAGCCGTCATCTTGTACAGCTTATTTAATAACACTGAAGCATTTGCATCCTTTTTTACATCCACAACGATGCGCATTCCATGACGATCAGACTCATCATTTACATTTGCAACACCTTCAATTTTTTTATCAATAGCAAGATCTGCAATAGAACGGATTAACTCGGCTCTATTTACCATATATGGTATCTCAGTAATTACAATCTTGTCATGAGTTTTCTCATTACTTTCAATTTCAGCCTTAGAGCGTACGACTATTCTTCCACGACCTGTTTCGAATGCCTCTTTTACACCAGCATAGCCGTATATATATCCTCCTGTAGGAAAATCAGGAGCTTTTACATAGTGCATAAGCTCTTCGATAGTGATTTCTGGGTTAGCAATATATGCCACGATTGCATCACAAACCTCTGAGAGATTGTGTGGTGCCATATTAGTAGCCATGCCAACGGCAATACCTTGTGAACCATTAACAAGAAGGTTTGGCAAACGCGTAGGTAACACCTGAGGCTCTTTGGTAGATTCATCAAAGTTAGGGTCAAAATTTACAGTCTCTTTGTCGATATCCTTAAGCATCTCTTCTGCAATTTTTTGCAGTCTTGCCTCGGTATAACGCATAGCAGCAGGACCATCACCATCAATTGAGCCAAAGTTTCCCTGAGGATCAACAAGAGGATAACGCAACGACCAATCCTGCGCCATCCTAACCAATGTCATATAAATTGAGGAGTCACCATGTGGATGATACTTACCCATAACCTCCCCCACGATACGAGCGGACTTTTTGTATGGTTTATCGTTGGTGTTTCCAAGTTCATTCATTCCATACAATACACGTCTGTGAACTGGTTTGAACCCATCCCTAACATCAGGTAAAGCGCGGGAAACAATGACCGACATTGAGTAGTCAATGTAGGCTTGCTTCATTTCATCTTCCACATTAATATGAATAATGTGTTCGTCTTGATCTAACATAAATAACAATTTTTGAATTTGAGTGTAAAGTTACGCATTAATTCTGACATAGTCAAATAATCAACACCTATATTTTCCACTATAAAGGGTCGTAGAGCCACTTTTAACATTCATAGGTGTTTTTTTTAGGATTACATAACTTTTATTGCATAATAAAAAAGACTGTCATTTCATCAAAGATTCGAATGTGCCATCAGTGTATAATACGATTATTTGACTAATCTTTCTATCATCAGGTTTAATCATAGTCTTCACCTGCCATAATTCTTGATTATTATTTAGTTGTTTGTTTTCATACCTCATGGCGACATCAGGTTCGCTAACCTTTTGATTTTCGTTTACGCGAGTTTGTTCATTTGACAGATGAATAGACGTAAACTCTTCCTGCTGTTGAAGTATAGTGTCATTTGTGTCAGTCAACATTTCACCTTCGCCAGTAATCAGCCAATTAATATTTACGTTTGGATAAACACTCTTGATTTTCTCAACCAAAAACAGTGTAGGTTTAGTTCTGCCACTCTTGATACTTGAGAGTACCGCTGGGCTAATTTCAATAGCATTAGCAAAATCCGTAGGGTTCATTCCTACCATCTTCATTACTTCAAAAATCCTATCTTTCATATTTGTAAATTAATTATTTTTCGCGTGCAAAGTTACAAAATGTTTCCGAAAATATCAAATGTAAAAACAAATAATTTTCAACAATACAAAA
This sequence comes from Candidatus Minthenecus merdequi, assembly GCA_018064385.1. Lineage (GTDB taxonomy): Bacteria > Bacteroidota > Bacteroidia > Bacteroidales > Paludibacteraceae > Aphodosoma > Aphodosoma merdequi. The sequence continues at coordinate 6,502 of JAGHVI010000040.1, read as the reverse complement.
ATAAAAAATCGCCTATTATATTGCAAATGTATATTATACATATGTAAGTTAAAATACATTATTACAAATGTATAAACACGCATTCAAAACTAAAAGCAAATTCACTCTACATTCAAACTAAAAGCAAAATCATAGACAGACAAAATATCAACTGAAACACAAAAACTTACAACCTTAAACAAAATATTTACACAAAGCATAACAATTACTGTAATATCAGCACTTTAACTTCAAAACAAACGATATATTTCTACTCATATTTAGATCGTTACAACAAAAGCCTTATTATTTATCTATATTACAACTATAAGTATAATACATAAAAATCTTAATTCTAATACTTTGCGTATTATAGAAAACTATATGTAAAAACGCATACTCGACAAATAAAAGACACCGAACCCCAAAAAGACAGAAAGAACGCCCTCTAAAAGCTAAAGCAAAAGTAAATTTACAATGAAAAAGTATTAACAATACCTTGAGTATATCAGAATAAATCTACAAATTTACAATTGTAAAAAATCACAACAGTCAATAAAACCTATGGAATATCTCTCACATTTATTGACGACATTGTCAATTACGCTGCAAAAAATACCCAGCCGAAAATCGACTGGGTAATAATATAAAAAATGACAAAAGTAGAAAAATATAATAATCAGTCCTTTGTAGTTTGCTATACTTCTTCAAGAATATTATTATCAACAAGAATTCGTCCACAATACTCGCAGACTATAATCTTCTTTCTCATTTTTATGTCAAGTTGTCTTTGAGGTGGAATCTTGTTGAAACAACCACCACATGCGTCACGGTCAACAGTAACGACAGCAAGACCATTACGGGCATTTTTACGAATTCTCTTGAATGCAGTAAGCAACCTTTCGTCAATCATTGGCTCAATCTCTTTAGCCTGAAGCATAAGTTGCTCCTCTTCCTGACGAGTTTCGTTGATGATTTCGTTGAGTTCACTCATTTTGTGTTCAAGGTCAATCTTTCGTTCTGCAACTCTTGAAGAAGCATTATTACACTCTTCTGTTTTAGAATTCATTTCGTCAGAGAACTTTTTAATTATCTTTTCAGCAAGTTCTATTTCAAGACCTTGAAATTCGATTTCCTTGCTTAAAGCTTCGAACTCTCTGCTGTTGGCAACATTATTACTTGCTTCTTCTTTTTGCGCAATTTTCTCTTTAGCTTGGGTAATTTTTAACTTGTTGTTGGCAATTTCTTGAGATATATTCTTAATCTCAGCTTTGAATTTTTCAATACGCGTCTCAAGACCTGCCACTTCGTCTTCAAGATCTTTAACTTCCAAAGGCAATTCGCCTCGTGTGATGCGAATTTTGTCAATACTGGACATGATAACCTGCAGACGATAAAGCGCACGAAGACGCTCTTCAACTGTGAAATCCTTAGTATCAACACCATTTTTTTGAGCTGTAGCCATATATTATAGATATTATTTTGTTAGACAATATAATTCACAACAAACTGACTCAACGTTGTTTATAGATAATTTACAACGTTCCGGTCATTCTCAGATTTCCAAATTGCAAATTTAGGAAAAATATTTGACAAATACCGCATAAAAAGTTCTTTTATTATGTGCTCACTTTCAAAATGTCCAATATCAGCGATAACTATCTGATTGTTAGCATTAAAAAATTTATGATATGTAATATCACCAGTAATGAATAGGTCTGCTCCTTGCCTAATAGCATCATTGACAAACTCGGAACCTGACCCACTACAAAGTGCAATAATGCGTATTTTTCTGTCAAGAAAAGCAGAATGTCTTACTACCCTAACATCGAAAATCTGCTTGATTCTCTCAAGGCATTCTTTGTATTCTTCAGGTTTGCTCAGTTGACCAATACACCCAAGACCTGTCCTATCATCAGAATGTTCGGGGGACAATATACGGACATTATTAAGGCCAATAAGCCGTGCCATTTCATAGTTGACACCAAACTCGCACTTATCCAAATTCGTATGGACTGAATAGAGAACAATGTCATTTTTGATTGCTTTTGTGATGATTCTTTCAATCCAAGAACCATTTGAAATGCGTTTAACTCCGTGAAAAAGCAATGGATGGTGAGAAACTACAAAGTTGCAACAACGTTCAATAGCTTCGTCAATCACAGCCTCTGTTATATCGAGTGTTAGCAATACTCCAGTTGCAACTTGCTCAGTATCTCCAACTTGTAAACCTGAATTATCAAAACTTTCTTGTAAATTTAGAGGCGCAATTTGCTCGATTTTCTCAATAATATCTGATATTTTCATGTGAAAAAATATTTTTCGCAAAAGTACAAAAAAAATCGGTTATAAGTGGTATTTTTTTTGTAATTTTGCAAGTTAATTCTACAGAACAAAAACAACACATTATATTATGTACAGAACACACACATGTGGCGAACTTCGGCTCGCCAATCTTGACCAGCAAGTGACGCTTGCTGGTTGGGTGCAACGCACACGCAAAATGGGCGGTATGACATTCATTGACCTCCGAGACAGGTATGGAATAACGCAACTGGTATTCAACAACGAAATCAATGCAGAACTATGCGAAAAAGCCAACCATATAGGTCGTGAATTTGTTATTCAAGTAGTAGGAAAAGTAGCAGAACGTAGCGCTAAAAATGCGAAAATTCCAACAGGTGACGTTGAGATAATCGTCAGCAATATAAACATACTAAATACCTCAGCGACACCTCCTTTTACAATAGAGGACGAATCCGATGGCGGGGATGACATACGTATGCAATATAGATACCTTGACCTTCGTCGTCAATGCGTCCGTAAAAACTTGGAACTCCGTCATCGTATGACCTTCGAGGTGCGTAGATATTTGAATGCACAAGGATTTTTGGAGGTTGAGACTCCTGTACTGATTAAATCAACACCAGAAGGTGCACGCGACTTTGTTGTGCCAAGTCGAATGAATCAAGGACAATTTTATGCCCTTCCACAATCTCCTCAGACATTCAAACAGTTACTTATGGTTAGCGGTTTTGATCGTTACTTCCAGATTGTCAAATGCTTCCGTGATGAAGATCTTCGCGCTGACCGACAGCCAGAGTTTACACAAATAGACTGTGAAATGTCATTTGTTGAGCAAGAAGATATTCTCAATATGTTCGAGGGTATGACTCGCCATCTTTTCAAAGAAATCAAAGGCATTGATATTCCGAAATTTCCTCGCATGACTTGGCATGACGCAATGAAATATTATGGTTCTGACAAGCCTGATACACGTTTTGACATGCGATTTGTGGAACTTATGGACGTAATGAAGGGTTACGGCTTTTCGGCATTTGACGATGCAAAATACATTGGTGGTATCTGCGCCAAAGGAGCAGCCTCATATACTCGCAAACAACTTGACCAACTGACTGACTTTGTAAAACGTTCACAAATTGGAGCTAAGGGACTTGTCTATGCAAGAGTAGATGCTGATGGCAATGTCAAATCAAGTGTTGATAAATTTTACACGCAAGAGGTTCTACAGAACCTACGCAAAGCAATGAATGCAGAGACAAACGACCTTATACTAATTATGAGTGGCGATGATGCAAATAAGACACGCAAACAACTTTGCGAATTGCGTCTTGAGATGGGCAATCAATTAGGTCTTCGTCCAAAAAACGTCTATTCATGTCTTTGGGTTGTTGACTTTCCACTCTTTGAATGGAGTGAAGAAGACCAGAGATTCTATGCAATGCACCACCCTTTCACATCGCCAAAACCAGAAGATATTCCATTGCTTGACACAAATCCAGGAGCAGTTCGTGCAAATGCATACGATATGGTTATCAATGGTGTAGAGGTAGGTGGTGGCTCAATACGTATTCACGAAAGTGCCTTGCAGCACAAAATGTTTGAACTGCTTGGATTCACACCTGAAAAAGCAGAAGAGCAATTTGGCTTCCTGATGAACGCATTCAAATTCGGTGCACCACCTCACGGAGGTTTAGCATACGGACTTGACCGTTATGTCTCTCTGTTTGCAGAACTTGACTCGATACGCGATTGTATTGCATTTCCTAAGAACAATACAGGTCGTGACGTAATGATTGACGCACCATCTGTACTTGACCAGTCTCAGCTTGACGAATTGGCGATTATGGTAAAACAACACACAAATTAACGACAACTATGGGAAAATTTCGTGTTCGTTTCGCACCATCACCCACAGGTGCGCTTCATATAGGCGGAGTTCGCACATGCCTCTATAACTACCTCTTTGCTCGTCAAAATGGTGGCGAATTGGTATTTAGAATAGAAGATACAGACTCTTCGCGCTTCGTTCCTGGTGCTGAAGAGTATATAAAAGAGTCTTTAGAATGGCTTGGCATCAAATTTGACGAAGGTGTGTCATATGGTGGAAACTATGGTCCATACCGCCAGTCAGAACGTAGGGACATTTACCGCAAATATGTCAAGCAGCTTCTTGACTCAGGTCACGCCTATATAGCATTTGACACAGCCGCTGAACTTGAGGCTAAACGCAATGAAATAAAGAATTTCCAGTATGACGCTTCAACGAGAATGCAGATGCGCAACTCGCTTACACTACCCGCTGACGAAGTCAAGAAAATGATTGATAATGGCGAGAAGTACGTTGTGCGTGCATTAATAGAACCAAATCAGGAGATTATCGTTCACGACATCATCCGCGGGGACGTTCATGTGAACAGCTCAATAATTGATGACAAGGTTCTATACAAATCCGCTGACGACCTGCCTACGTACCACCTTGCCAATATAGTGGATGACCACTTGATGGAAATTACGCACGTTATCCGCGGAGAAGAATGGTTGCCTTCTGCCCCACTCCATGTACTTCTGTACCAATTCTTTGGATGGGAAGATACAATGCCACAGTTCGCCCACTTGTCACTCCTGCTAAAACCTGACGGCAATGGCAAACTCTCAAAACGTGACGGCGACAGACTTGGTTTCCCTGTATTTCCACTTGAATGGCACGACCCTAAGACAAGCGACAAATCATCGGGTTACAGAGAAAGCGGTTATCTCCCAGAGGCAGTGATAAATTTCCTTGCCCTTTTAGGTTGGAATCCTGGCAACGACCAAGAACTTATGACAATGGACGACCTCATTAGGCTATTCGAATTGAAAAAATGCTCGAAGGCAGGAGCTAAATTCGATTACGAAAAAGGCAAATGGTTCAACAAAGAGTATATACAGATAGCAGACGAGACAATGTTGGCGGAGATGATGGTAAATGACGCAAAATCTGCTGGTGTTGAAGCAGATATTCAGAAAGCCATTCAAGTTGTACACTATATGAAAAGTCGTGTGAGCCTTATCCGTGAACTATGGCCTCTCTGTTCATTCTTTTGGGTTGCCCCAACCACATTTAACGAAAAAGACGTTGCAAAGCGTTGGAAACCTGAGACTCACGGTATGATGACAGAACTGCGCAAGAAAGCTGCTGAATGGCAAGACTACTCTGACCTTGTGGGCTTTGAAGCGTATATCAAAAAATGGTGTGCAGAAAAAGAGTATGGTCTTGGCAATGTGATGAACCCGTTTAGGCTTATGCTGGTTGGAGAACTCAAAGGGCCTGCGATGTTTGAACTTACGTCTATCCTTGGTCGCGAAGAGACTCTCCGCAGAATGGATTATGCACTTTCGCAGTTGAATTGATGAATTATTACAAGATTACACTAAGAGTAACAGACAAAGTCGGTTTCGTCAAGGACATACTGATGTCATACCTTGGCGATGCCGGTTTTGAAAGTTTCGAGGATACATCATTAGGTTTTAATGCGTATATTCCTGAAAATTTATACGACAAGACCACACTTCACGACATCATCAAAGGCACAGCCGAAAACTATGACTGTGAGATAACATACAGGGAGGAGTTTGTCAAAGAGCGAAACTGGAATGCCGTATGGGAACAAAACTCGTTCGAGCCTATAGAGGTTGACGATACGTTGATCATCTACCCTACCTCCAGAAAACAGGACTATCAAAACGGAAGGTTCAAATACCAAATAGAATTAAATCCTGTTCAGGCATTTGGCAGCGGTTATCATGAAACGACAAGGATGATGCTAAGTTATATTTTGGAAGAAAAGCTTGATAACAAGACTTTTCTGGATATGGGGTGTGGAACTGCGGTACTTGCGATTTTGGCACGCAAGCGCAATGCGTCACCAGTTGCCGCAATAGATATTGACCACTGGTCAACGGAAAACGCTATTGACAATGCCAAAATCAATGATGTGTCTGACATTCAAGTGGTTTTGGGAGATGTAAGCGCAATAAAAACGCTGCGAATGGAATTTGATTGCATATTTGCAAATATAAATCGCAATATTCTCACACAAGACATCCCCCTTTATGTCAACTCATTAGCCAATGGTGGCTCGCTTTTTGTCAGTGGCTTTTATACTGAAGATATGGATATAATCAGGAATGCGGCTGAGGCTGTAGGTTTGGAATATAAGTCACATAAAAGCGAAAACAA
>JAGHVI010000071.1 GCA_018064385.1 Candidatus Minthenecus merdequi | reverse complement strand
GGATTGTCCATATACAGAACGCTTCCTGCAAGGTGCTCAGAAGTTGTGGTTTTACCGCACCATTTTGCTCCTTCCACCAATACTGCACCCATACCTTGTAGTTTGTTGTACAGCAATTTATCAGCAATCCGTTCTCTGTATTCTTTCATAATATTCCGATTGTTTTTCGGCTGCAAAGGTACGACTTTTTTTTGAACTGACAAAATTTTTGGCAATATTTTTAGTCAATTTGTCGAAATTCTTTTGGTCAATTTGTCGAAATTTCTTTGGTCAATTTGTCGAAATTCTTTTGGTCAATTTGTCGGAAATTTTTTGGTCAAAATGGCGGATTATTTCTTTGGATATTTGTATGTGTTTTTGGTTGAAAGTGTAGTATGTTCTTTAGTATCTTCAAAGACCTCATCCAACTCAAGTTTGTATCTTACTCTTTTGCCAGCCTTCAAACCCCAGCTCTCTTGAGGGCTGGTTATCACCACGATTATGCGGCACTTCCCATCCCAAGCATCATAAAGTTTGTTGATGTCATCACAAGTCAGGTTCATCTTCTGGTTGTCGGGCGACAAGCCTAAAATGAAAGTTACAGGAGAATCTTTCATCGGCTCATCATTGCTGATTTTTCTGAATCGTTTGAGACGGTAATCCAATGTGTGTGCCGAATCAGTGTGGAGTATGATAGTACCGAAATTTTCTTTGCTGTATATTGTGCCGAAACGAGACCAACCGCATGAGAATGTAGTATCTGTGCTTATGCTGTCATATTCAAGTCCGTTTGCATCAAAATAATATTCTGGATAGGCAAAATAATACCACATTGCTTCGTCCATGGCACTATCCGTCGGTTCGCTTTCGACAACGTAAATCTCTCTGATGTCTTCCCGCAGGTTTGCTCGTGCATATTGCAGACACTCTTCTTCGTTCATTACTTTTGGATTCTTTGCATACAGATGCGACAGAAAGTTTATCATCTTGACATTATGGCAAGAACATAATAAAAAAATAACAAGTAGATAAATCAATCTTTTCATAATACGCTTTTTTCTCAGTAAACGTAAAAAGTTGGTTTTTATTGCCTTGAGCATGATTGTTTTTCCCGTCTCTTGATTTCACAGCCTACGAAATAGAGGTTGCTTTCGGGAAAATCCTCAATGCTCAATCTTTCCATCAGTCGGACTGCCTGCTCCTTTGAATCCTTAATCGGGCCTGCTCCCTTACGCTGAATGTATGATTCAATCCTTCCATTGACGAAAAGTCCGTCATCATCAACCTCGACAAGTAGCAGAGGTGCGAAGCCATTTATTCCAAGTATTCCGATACCATAAGGAGTGCAGAAATTGCCAAGACTGTATGCTATCAGGTGCCCTCTATAAAGTTCAAGTCCGCGAGGTACGTGAGGTCCATGACCAAAGACTAAATCCGCTCCTGCATCAATACAAGCATGGGCAAAGGCATACACATCTCCTCGTGACTGACCGAAACAGAACTCCTCTTCGCGCATGACGTGAAGAAAATCCTTGCCCTCTCCACCACCATGAAACGAGACGATAACGTAATCGCATTTCTCGTGCAAAGAACGCACAAGAGTGGTGGCATACGTTATATTTAATAGATTTACTGTTACTGCATTAGGCGAGAAACAGCAGATGCCGATACGCTTTCCGTTACGGATGACTACAGTAGTCTCGCATTTCTTGCGTAATCCTGCGTATGCAATGTCTGCTTTGTGCAATGTCGATATCGTTGAGTCTCGTCCCTCTCGACCAAAATCGTTGATGTGGTTGTTTGCAATGCTTACAGCATCGAAGCCTGCATTCACAAGGTTTTGTACATAATGCTGAGGGGTCTTGAAAAGGTAGCAGATGCTGGAGTCTTTGCAACAACGAGGGATAGGGTCGGTATCGCACAAAGTGCCTTCTAGGTTTCCCATAGCAAAGTCTGCTGATTGCAGGATGGAGGATACGTGCAAAAAAAGCAATCGCCCGTCATTTGCAGGCAGTTGCGACTCAGATGTTGTAGTACCCATCATTATATCGCCAGTCAAAGCAAATGTAAATGCTTGTGCTGTAATCTGCCATAATGACAATACTATTATGAAGATAATCTTTTTCATTAGTTGACTCTATTCATTAGTCAATATACAATCCAACTATTTTATCGCCAATTCTATATAGCACCAGCCCGTTTGCTACGGACAATTCTACATAGAGTGCCGACATAAGCCAATTTTCAGATGAACCCACAATGGATGTGTCTTTTATCATTGTAGAGAAAGTTGTGAACGACCCACACAATCCAACCGTCAGGAACATATACAGCGAAGTATG